>JAEWNM010000177.1 GCA_023392755.1 Bacillota bacterium | reverse complement strand
ATGCAAATATAAAGGAATATGAGGCGGACGAGGCGAAAATCTTCTTAAGAGATAAATGCGTATGGAAAAATTGCGAATGGAATAACAGAAAAATGTGCCCGCGTGCGCAAACGGTTTCGATAAATGTGCATCAAGGGCCAAAGGAGAGGAATATGCGTAGATATCTTCTGGCTTGCCTGGCAATATGCCTGATTATTTTCATCGCCGGCTGTGAAAACACGAATGAAACCTCCCCACAGCCAACGGAAAAGCCTGTCCTTCTTGGGTATGCCCAGTTAGGCTCAGAAAGCGCATGGCGTATTGGCAACAGCCAATCCATCAAGGATGCGGCCAAACGGGCAGGTGTGCAGCTGATGTTTGAAAATGCCGAGCAAAGCCAGGAAAAGCAGATTAAAGCGCTGCGTTCGTTTATCGCCTATCAGGTGGACGTGATCGCCTTTTCCCCCATTGTGGAGGATGGCTGGGACAATGTGCTTCGGGAGGCCAAGGAGGCGGGCATCCCCGTGCTGCTGGTGGATCGGTTGGTGAAGACCGATGACGAAACACTGTACGTAGGGTTCATAGGTTCTGATTTTTATCAGGAGGGCGTGTCAGCCGGTCTTTTTTTGAAAAGGAAAGCGCAAAGCATGTCCGCGGTAAAAATCGTGGAGATCGCGGGTACCGAGGATTCCTCCCCGATGCGCAAAAGGGGGGAAGGCTTTAGGGATGTGCTGGGTGACGATCCCAAATATCAGATTCTGGAAAGCGTATCGGGCGATTTTCTCCGTTCCATGGGCAAGGAATGCATGGAGTACCTTCTAAAAGCTCATGACCATATTGATGTGCTGTATTCCCATAACGATTCCATGACGCTGGGGGCGCTGGAGGCCATTGAGGCGGCGGGTATCGCGCCTGGAAAGGATATCATTATCATTACCGTGGACGGTGAGCAGAAGGCTATCGACCTGTTGAAGGCGGGCAAGGTCAACTGTGTGGTGGAGTGCACCCCCATGCTGGGGGATACCGTGATGGCCCTGGCCAAAAAGCTGGCTGGCGGGGAAAAGATCGACCGTGTCGCCTACTCTACCGAGCGGGTGTTTTCCGAGTACGACACGGATCTTGACACGCTATTGGAAAGGGGGTATTGAATGGGCGCGTTCACCGAACGGATGCTGAAGCTTATGCATGTAGACAGCAGTATCGGAAAGAGGCTGAAGCTATCTTACATTGTTCTTATGGCGCTAATGACGATCCCTATGCTGGCAAGCGTAGGCGTCATGGCCAATTATGCCTTCCGCTACCACAGCGTCATCAGCCAGAGCGAAAAAGTCTCCTCATTGAAGCCGCTGGTGGTGGAAAGTATCCCGGACGAACTGTGGAGTGTTGTGGCAGGCCAGAAAACCTTTGCACAGTGGAGCCGTATGGAGCTTATCCCAACGGTGAACGAGCAGCTGGACAGCCTGATGTCCTCCACGGTTACCTCCTATCCCTTGGAGCTGACGGTGGCCAGGCGTACCATGAACACGCTGGAAGAATACGTGAACAGAATGGGCAGGCAAATAGAGGATGGCGCGCGGGTGGCCGACAATGAAGTGCTTTTGGAAGAAGTGCGCAGTGTGGCCGCCCTTGTGGGCGATATGCTGGATGACTTCATTGCACTGGAAATCAGGGCGGCTACAAACACAAGCACGCAAATGCAAAAATTACTGGGCACTATTTTGATCGCGGAGGCCGGGCTGTTTTTGCTGACCGTTCTGTTTTCCGCAATGGCGCAATCCTCCCTGGGGCAATCCATTCAGCAGCCCATTGCCCAGCTGGAGGAGTTTGCGGGCAGCCTGGCCGGCGGCAACCTTCTGGCCAGGGCCCCGGAGACGGAGGTGACGGAATTGAAATCCCTCACCGCCAGCCTGAACATTATGGCCGGGAAATTATCCGATCTCATCGAGGAGAACAAGCGGGAGCAGGAAAATTTGAAGAAAAGCGAGCTTCGGGCGCTGCAGGCGCAAATTGCCCCTCACTTTTTGTACAATACGTTGGACGCCATCGTGTGGCTGGCGGAGGCGCGGCGCACAACCGAGGTGATACAAATCACACAGGCGCTGTCGGATTTCTTCCGCATTTCTCTGAGCCAGGGCCGGGATTGGATTCCCATTTCCCAGGAGGTGCGCCATTTGCAGGGGTACCTCACCATACAGAAAATACGCTATAGGGATATCCTGTCATCCTCTATTAAGATTCCTGAGGAACTGTATGAATTTCAGATACTCAAACTGGTCATACAGCCGCTGGTGGAAAACGCCATCTATCATGGCGTCAAGCACCGCAGGGGCAAAGGCCAGGTTTTGATTGAAGGCCGCCTGGAGGGGGAGCTTTTGCATTTTTCGGTGCAGGACGACGGCCCCGGTATGACGCCGGAACGGCTTAGGGAGATACGCGCTTCGCTTGCGGATGATGTGCCCCTGGAAAAAGAGAATCTGGGCTACGGTCTGTATAACGTAAACAAGCGGCTCAAGCTATACTACAGCCCGCCCCGGGGCCTTTGCATCGACAGCGACCGGCAGGGTACTGTCGTCTCCTTTTCCGTGCCTATAAGGAGGCCATCCAATGTATAAGGTTTTTCTGACGGATGATGAGATCGTCATCAGGGAGGGCATCCGCAATAACTTCCCCTGGGAAGAAACCGATTTTGTGCTGGCAGGGGAAGCGCCGGACGGCGAGATCGCGCTCTCCATGCTGCAGGATGTCAAGCCGGATATCCTGATTACGGATATAAAAATGCCCTTCATGGACGGCCTGGCGCTGTGCCGCTCGGTTACCCATACCATGCCCTGGATGCATGTGGTGATATTGAGCGGTTATGACGAGTTTGCCTATGCCAAGGAGGCCATGGCGCTGGGTGTGCAGGACTATATCCTGAAGCCGGTAAACGCCCAGGAGCTTTTGCAGGCGCTTACAAGGATCGGAGAGCGTATCCTGGAGGAGCGGAAAAGAGAAGCCGACCTGGCAGCCCTCAAGGAGCAGTTCGCCTCCAGCAGCCGCTACCTGCAGGAGAACCTGCTGCGGGAGCTTATCAGCGGCTCCATCCCGAAGGATGGCTTGGACGTGCTGATCAACCGTTCACGCAAGCTGCATATGAGCCTCCTGGCCGCATGGTATCTGGTGATGCTGGTCACCCCCTGCTATACGGAGAAGCGGTATGAAGAGGCCATTGCAGTCCAGGGCGCGCTGAACAGGCTTTGCGATGGCAGCGGCGGCACGCTGTCCTATTGTGAAATGGGCGGATACCCTGTTTTTTTGGTTCTGGGGGACAATGAAAACGACCTGGAGGAGCGGGCCTACGGCGTGGCCCAGGCCATACAATACGGCATCGAGCGGGCGGCGGGCATTCCCATCAAGGCCAGTATCGGATCCGCCGTGAGCCACCTGTGCGATGTTCCGCAATCGCTGTCCGCCGCCCAGGCCGTGCAGCGCACCATGGGCGTGTTTCAGGGTGAAAACAATCAGCGGCGCATTATGGGCATAAACGATGTGGGCATTACTCCCGGTCTTTCCCTTTTGAATCTGGATGTAACGCCCATTGGGGAGCAGCTGCGATACGCCACCGGGGAGGATGTGGACGCTATCCTGGCCCACTATGTGGCATCCCTGGGGGATATGGCCGTGCGCTCCATGATGATAGCCAGCTATGTGTATGTGGATATTCTGCTGGCAGCATCCCGGATTATCAAGGAAAACGGCGGCGCGCCCAATGAAATCATTCCCAAAAGGCTTCAGGAGAAAGGGCTTACGGAAAGCATGCGCACAGTGGATGAGGTGCTTCCGCTGACCAAAGAAATTCTTTTGTGTGCCATTGATTTCAGGGACCGGCAGAACGCTACCAAGTATTCCATGGTCATCCGCAAGGCACAGTCCTATTTGAACGAACAATTCGCCAATCCTGGCGTGAGCCTCCATGACGTAGCCTCCTATGTGGCGCTGAGCAACAACCACTTCTGTACTGTGTTTTCCCAGGAGATGGGTATCACCTTTACGGAATACCTGACGGGCCTTCGGATCGGCAAGGCCAAGGAGCTTCTTCGAACCACCAATCTGCGTTCCTTGGACATCGCCTACCAGGTTGGCTACAATGACCCCCACTATTTCAGCTATCTGTTCAAGAAAAACACGGGCGAGACGCCAAGCGATTTTCGAAAGGGTGGAAGGCGCGGAATATTTTCAACCGGTATCATATAAAAATCAATCTTTTTTGCCGGCAGCACATGCGGCTAATCAGAATTGAGATGAATTCAAACCTCGTTAGGAAGCCACTCCATTTTCATTTGGGCTGCATTGATGTATTTTTTGCATAGAGGCATTGTGCCCCAATTTGAGATGGAGGTCAATATTCATGAAGAAGCTGTTTGCCCTCTCCTTGGCTCTCGTGATGGTTCTCGGCCTTTGTGCCTTCGCATCCGCGGAGAGCAAGATGATCACCGTGGGCTATGCCCAGGTTGGTCACGAGTCCGACTGGCGTACCGCAAACACACAGAACTACTATGATGTCTTTACTGCCGAGAACGGCTTTGAGCTGAGCCTGATCGACTGCGACAACGACAACGCCGTGCAGCTGGAGGCTGTTCGCAGCTTCATACAGCAGGGGCTGGATTACATCGTCATCGCTCCCATCGAGACAGCCGGCTGGAACACCGTGCTGGCCGAGGCCAAGGAAGCCGGCATCCCCGTCATTATCGCGGACCGCGATGTGGATGCGGAACCCTCCGAATACACCGCCAGGATCGGCACCAACATGGTCAAGGAAGGCGAGACCGCAGGCCTTTGGCTGGGCGAATACCTTGCTGGCAAAGAGGCGAACATCCTGGTGATTGAAGGTTCTGTCGGCTCTTCCGCTACGCTGGGCCGCACCGAGGGCTTCAACAACATAGCCAAGGACCATCCCGAATGGAAGATACTCGACTCCCAGTCCGGCGACTTCACCCAGGCCGGCGGGCAGCAAGTCATGGAAAGCTTCATTAAGTCCTATGAAGGCCAGTTCAATGTGGTGGTTTGCCAGAACGACAATGAAGCCTACGGTGCCATGGACGCCATGGACGCTGCCGGCATCACCTACGGCGTGGACGGCGATGTGATCATCATCTCCTACGACGCTACCAAGGCCGGCCTTACGTACACCCTGGAAGGCAAGTTCCATTGCAACGTGGAGTGCAACCCCATTCAGGCTGAAGTCGTGAAGGGTATCATCCTGAAGCTC
>JAEWNM010000153.1 GCA_023392755.1 Bacillota bacterium | reverse complement strand
CAGCGACATGCGCGGTGAGTGAGGTGAGCGCTGCCAGTGGCAGCAAAGGGCGAACCGAACGAATCAACCGAAACAAGCGGCTGTAAGCCGCGCCGATTGAGGTTGCGGAGGTTTGCGAAGGAGTTTTGAAAAAATTCCTTCCTTGCCCGAGCAAGCGGCCTCAAAAGGCATAGCTTTTGCAGTGCAGCGAGGGAAAAACTCAAGAAAGTGGCGACAGCCACTTTGTTGATACACAGGGCCGTCCCAAAGCGGGGGCGGCTGATGAAGATGAAAAAACGGGGCTGTCTCCCGGCGATTTTCTCGCTTTGAGACAGCCCCGTTTTTATGCAGACCGTTATTCGAAGTTGTAGGTCATGCTCACGGTGGCATTGACAACGATCTGTCCGGCCAGTATGGGGGTTCCGGCAGCCGCGTCCTCCGCCTTGTACATGGCGCTGCCGCCGTACAGGTTATAGCTGTATTCCTTTTCTTCCATACCGGCAAGCTCGCCCAGGGTTTTGTCCATGGAGGCCGCCAGAAGCCCCGCCTTGCGTGCGCCGTCCTTTACGGCTGTTTTTAGCGCTTCGTCATAGGCCTCGGCCTGCTTGCTGGAGCTGAAGGTGATGCCGTAGGACTGGTTGGCGCCGGCGGCCATGGCCGCGTCCAGCACCTTGGAGATTTTGGCAAGGTCCCGCACGGTGACCATCAGCATATTCTCTACCTGATAGCCGCTGACGGATTCGCCTTCGGTAAGCTTGCTGTACTGGTAATCGTAGTTGGCGTACACATTGAAGCTGTTGGTGACGATATCCTCTTCGGCTACGCCCTGCTCGCGGATGGCGGCAATGACCTTGTCCATGGTTTCACTGTTTAAGGCCTGGGCTTCGGCCACGGTGGCGCCCTTGGTGTTTACGCCCAGGTTGATGCTGCCAAAGTCGGCCTTCAGGGTGATGCTGGACGTGCCGTGCACGACAATGCTTTTGCCGGGCAGCGCTTTTGCCACACCGTCGGATGAGGCGGGGACGGAAATGGATGCCGGGTCGCCGGTGACTTCGGAAATTGCGGGAACGGCCGCGACCAGGATGACGAGCACGGCAGCCAGGGCGATGAGCCAGAACTTTTTCAACATGAAGGGTTCCTCCTTATTGCTGTTTCGTTTGTTTGCGGTGCCTGCGCACCTTGATGACAAGGAATATGACAAGAGCCAGGGGAATCAACACCGGCAGAACCATGACAAGGAATACGGCCAGGTCCTGAACAAACTGGCTTACGGCTTCCCAGGTGGCCGCAAGCCCCTTTACAATGCGGTCGCCGAGGGTTAGGGTTTTAATGGCCGAGGCATCCTTGGCGGTTTCTTCCCGAAGGTATACCTGAACACTGGTGTAGTTTACACGGCTGTCAATGCCGCGAAGGGAGCTTTCATAGCTGTCGATCTGGTATTGGGTATTGGCGATTTCGTTCTCCACGGCCAGCAAATCCGCCAGATCCCCGGTGGTTTCCATGAGCTTGCGCAGCCGCTCCATTTTGTCCTTTTGCGTCGTAAGCCGCATTTGCGTATCCGAATAGCTTTCGCTCACGTCCGTGGCGCTTTCATTTGCGTCGGTAATCCGGCCAATCTGTGTGACGCCGCCTTTGAAGCTGTCCAGGCTTTCCGTTGGTATGCGCAGGGTAAGGCTGGCGTAGCGCATATCCCCTTGCGTGGCGTCGCCCGATACGCTGGCATATTCCATCCAGCCGTTGTAGGATGCCGCCAGGGCTTTGAGCGCCTCCAGGTCCTGCTCAAACTGCATGGTGGCCAGTGAGTAGCTTGCGGTGCGGATGATCTTTACGCCCTTAACCGTTTCACCGGCGGCGGGCGTCGCACCGTTGCCCATGTCCCCCGCATAGCCTGTGAGGCTGCTTCTGGCGGCCCCGCCCGACTCCTGCTCCGTTGCGTAGTACATGCCGGCGTCTTCCTTGGGGGCGGGCATTGGCATGCCGGTGTCGTAGTCCGCCATCTTTTGCATGGCGATTCCGTTTTCCTCCGGCTGCGTACGGCCGGATGCCGGGACCCAGTCCCGGGCGGCCATGGAGCCTGCCGTCAGCAAAACTACTGCGGCCGCTGCTGAAACCCATGTGCGCAATGGTCTTTTCTTGTGTGCTTCCGATTGCTTAAGCATATGCGTCCTCTCCTCGTCTCGGATCGCTTGTCGCCAGCTCTGGCTCCATTCCGCAGGTACCTTGACGGAACTGTCCATGCTGTCCAGGTCCTCAAGAAGCATGCGCATGTCCTTTTCGGACTTCTGGCAAGCGGCGCATTCCTTTATGTGCTGATCCATGGCCGCTTTGTCTTCCGTTTCGAGCGTGCCCTCCAAGTAACCTGTCAGAAGGGCTTCAAAGCGTTCGCAGTTCAATTGTGGGCCCTCCTTTCATCTCTTTGGACGGTCACGCTGGGGAAAAGTTCCGCGTGTTCCAAAAGAATTTCTTTTAGTTTCAGACGGGCACGGTTGATGCGGCTTTTCACCGTGCCCACGGGCGTGTCGGTGATCTGGGCAATCTCCTCATAGCCCATATCCTCCACCTGGGACAGCAAAAGCACGGTGCGCATGTCTTCCGGCAGCCTGTCAAGGCCCCGCTTCAATGCCGCCATGCGCTCCTTCTGCTCCAGCGCGCCATAAGGGGTCTGCCCTTTGTCCTCCGGGGCAAAGCCGTTTTCCGACAGTGCCTCCAGTGATTCGGCGGCGGTTCGCTTGCGCCGCCGCAAAGCATCCAAACATATATTGTAGGCGATGCGGTACAGCCAGGTTTCCAGCCTGGCCTCGCTGCGGTAGCTGGCCATGGCCCGATAGGCGCGCAACAGCGCTTCCTGGGCGCAGTCGCCGGCGTCCTGCTCATTGCCCATGAGCTTCAGGCATGTCATGTAGACCCTGCGCTCAAAAGGGGCGACCAGCGCCTCAAAGGCGGCCGCGTCCCCCCGTTTGGCACGGGCCACCATCAATTCATCTGCTTGCACGGTATCCCTCCATTTCTGAGTCATGCATACGATGAACGCATAAAAACCTTGTTTTCATGCCGGAAGGGGAAATACAGGGGAAAAACATCCCGCATTTGCTTGACAGTTCCTTTTTTACCATGGTAT
>JAEWNM010000132.1 GCA_023392755.1 Bacillota bacterium | reverse complement strand
CCACAGCACCTCCACCGCATAGATGGCCGCCCTCTTGTCGGCTTCCTCCACCAGCCCTCTGGTGAAGCTTTGCAGAAAAACGGCAAAAGAACTTGCTTCCCTGGCGCTCATCGCGCTTTTGACAGCTGAGACCACCGCCTTGTAGGAGCCGTCGAAGGCCACGCCGGAATTCACCAGGGTTTTCACGCTGTTCAAAAAAACACCGTAGGCGGCACCGGGATATTGGGAAAGAACGTGCTCGTACTCCTTCTCAAAGAAGGCGGCCAGCGCTTCCCGGCTGATCGCACCTTCCGGCTGAGCGGCAACCATTTCGGCAAAGCTTTTCAGAAAGCTGTTGTTCTCGGCAACCTTCTCATCGCTTCTGACAGCCTGAAGGCTCTTCGCATACGCCTCTTGGGTAAATACCGTCTCCATGTAGTTCTTGGCGGAGGTTACGGTATGATCGGCGGTATACTCGTCGAGCATGCGCTGCACAGCCTGCAAATACTCGTAGTATGTACCCACTTCCTCCTGGCCGCGCCCTGCGGCGAAGGATTCATAATAGCCTGGAAATAAGGATTCCGCCTGTCCCGCGCTCTTGATGGCGGGCAGTTTCTTGCCCTTGATTGCCGGCGGTGCGGCAAAGGAATCAAAGCTGTCGTATATTTTGTCGATTGACAGCTGCTCGGCATTGTCCTCCCGCAGGCTGTACCTTTCCAAAAAGCTGGGGAAGTTGAACTCCGTCAGGTAGTAGGCGTAAACAGCCTCGGCGCTCTGCGCGTCCTGGGCGGCCAGCGCCTTGTCGTAGCGCGCGGCATAAGGCGCAAAGTATCCGCTTATGCCAGCCGACCGGGCCGCGCTGCCGCCGCTTTTATCGGAAGCGGCCCGGCTTAGGGCATGGAAATAATCCGTAGTGAACATCAGGCGGTCCATGGAGCCGGGGACGGCCCCAACCTCGGCCAGCTTGGTGGTGACTTCCTTCCACGCGGGGGCTGAAATGATGCTGGCATACCCGGAAAGCAGTACCGCAAGGCACAGAAGGATTGTGCCGGCAATGCGCATAATGAGCGTTCCCCTGGTGATAACTTTCAAGCCGGTTCGCCTCCTTTGCCTTCTGCTTCCTGGGCCTGGCGCCTGCGCATGCGGTCAATCCGCTCGCGGACGATGGCGGGCGGCTCCACCTTGGGCGCGCCAGGATGCAAAAGCCAGGTGCCGGCGCTGTGCGTGCCGCTTATGCGAAACATGGGGGGCTCCTGCTCAAAGTCTATCTGCATGGCGTAGTGGTTGCGGGCTGCAAAGGCATCGCCCTTAGGGGGCAGGATCATGTTGGGCGGCGTTCCCGGAATAGCCTCCAGCTTCTCCCTGGTTTCCAGATCCGGCATGGAAGAAAGTAGCGCCCAGGTATAGGGGTGGGCCGGCTGGTAAAACACATCGTCGGCGGTGCCGTATTCCACGATCTTGCCCGCATACATGACGGCGATGCGGTCGGCCATGTTGGCCACCACACCCAGGTCGTGGGTGATGAAAATGACGCTCAGCTTGCGCTGCGCTTTCAGCTTGTTGATCAATTCCAAAATCTGCGCCTGAATCGTTACGTCCAGGGCGGTGGTGGGCTCGTCGCAAATCAGGATGTCCGGGTTGGCGGACAGCGCGATGGCGATGACAATACGCTGACGCATGCCGCCGGAAAACTCGAAGGGGTATTGATGGAAACGCTTGTGGGGCTCCGGGATGCCCACTTCGTTCATCAGCTCCATGGCCCTGTGGTTGGCCATACCGGTGGATAGCTTGTAGGCGTAGTCGGAGGCCCGGGCCTTCAGGTAATCGATCATCTCCAGCGCCAGGGTGTCATAATCCGGCTCCGCCTGCGAGGCCATCTGCCGCTTGAACAAATCCGTCAGGTCCCGCACGGTTTTGATCATGTTTTCATGGGCGGCCTCAACATCCACCAAGTTCATGGGCACCACCGTGGGCGCGGCCTTGCCCCGCTTCACCAGCGCGTTGCGCTTTATCGTTTCCTTTTCAAAGCGCCTCTTTTCTCTGGGGTTGAAGGCAAGACCGTAGAAATAGCGCTCGATGGCGGCGTTCAGGGACGTGCGGAAGATGTAGGACAGGCTGTCCTTTTTAAGCTCCAGCCGGTCGATGACATCCTCCACTTCATGGGCGGCCTTACGGGCCGCGGCCTTTAATTCCGCCTTGTCCAGTTCGCTTTTCAAAAAGGCGGGCAGCGCCGCATCCAGGGCGGCGATGGCCTGCTCCTTTTCCTTGAGGGAGCGGTCGTGGGAATAGCGCAAAGCCTTTTTCACGTCTTCCAAAAAGTCCAGCATAAACTCCCTGTCCAGCTTCTCACGGGAGCGGCGGTTGATCTCCTCCACGCTTTCCTTTAACGGATCGGCGGGCGCGCCGTGGGACACGGCGTAGCCAATGCAAAAGAAGTTGGGCTCAGCCTTGCTCCGGGCCGCCTTGCAGATAACCGACAATTGGGCTATCCGCCCCTTCACCGCCTCCGCGCCGCCCGGGGCGAAGCGTTTGGCAGACTCCAGCACAGCTTGCAGCCCGGCTTCAAACTCCGCGTCCCCCTTTGGCACCACATAGGCGTTGTATACCCGCCGGGCCGCCTTTTCCAGCCTGGCGGCAATCTCCCGCAATGCCTTCCCTTCGCCCTTCACAGCGGCGATGTTCATTTCCTCCAGGCAATCCTCCGCCTCCACCACTGATTCCCGCGCAGCGTCGTAAGCCATCTGCAGCTTTACACCCTCGGCCACGAAGGAATCAAAAGCCTTGACCTTTAAGGCGGTACGCTCCTTTACGGAAGCGTCGGCACCCTCTTGGATCAGCGCCTCCGTTATGCGTCCCTCCAGTAGCTTCAGCGTCTGATTGAAACGCTGCCGGCCGTCCCGCCTGCGCTCCCGGTTGTTGAGGATCATGGCCTCGGTCAATTGCTTGCCGATGCGCATGATCGGGTTCAGGGCCGACAGCGGATCCTGGAAGATCATCGCCAGCTTATGGCCCCGCAAGGTATGGAAATCATCCTCTGAAATTTTCAAAAGGTCTTTTCCATCGTAAATGATTTGACCGTTTTCCACCATGGCATTGCCTGCCAGGATGCCCATAACGGCCCTGGCCGTTACGGATTTGCCCGATCCGGATTCGCCCACGATGGCCAGCGTTTCCCCCTCGCCAAGGTCAAAGGAGATGTCACGCACCGCACGCACCGCACCGTTGTTGGTACGGAAGGAAATTTTCAGATTGCATACTTCAAGCTTTGCCATTATTCATCCGCTCCTCTCAGGGAAGGATTGAACGCGTCCCGCAGCCCGTTGCCAAACAGGTTGAACGAGATTTCGAGGATGGAGATGAACAGGCCGGGGAACAGAATGATATGGGGGTAAGTGGACAGGTACCCCTGCCCGTTGGCGAGCATGGTGCCTATGCTGGTCAATGAGCTCGTCTCCAGGTTGATGATGTTTAGGTAGGACAGCATCGACTCGGTGAAGATCACGCCCGGTATAGCCAGCACGGAGCCGGTGATGATGGTGCCAAGGGCGTTGGGGAAGATATGCTTGAATATCAGCCTGGAGTCCTTTGCGCCCAGGGTTCGGGCGGCCAGTATGTACTCCTGCCCCTTGAAGCGGTAAAACTGCATGCGCACCCGGGCTGCCATGCCCACCCAGCCGGTAAGCACAAAAGCGAACAGCAGTGAAGGCAGCACCCCCACCTTGCTGGAAAGATGCATCTGGAACAGCGTCGCCACCACAATGAAGGGCACGGAGTACAGCACGTCCGATATGCGCTCCATGATGATGTCCGCCGTGCCGCCGTAATAGCCTTCGATGGCCCCGTAGATGCCCCCGATGGCAAAGTTGATCAGGGATACGAAGATGGCCAGCAGAAACGACAGCCTGGCGCCCGCCGCAAGGCAGGTGAAGATGTCCTGGCCATAGATGTTCGTGCCAAACAGGAAATTTGGCTCAAAGCCGTTACGATAGCGGAAGTATTGCTGGTAATCCACCCGCACCTTGTAGCCGGACTGGTTCCTTTGCGCGTACACGTACCATTCGTTCCCGTTCGGGCCGCCTTCGTCCCCCTGGATGCGAAGGCTGGTATAATTATCGGCCCTGCCGGGGGTTTCGCTTAGCATGTAGTTGGGAATGTATTCGCCGTTTTCGTCATAGACGGCCGCGCCTGTGGTGGTGGTGGATTCGTTGGCCAGCTTGTACCAGAAGTTGGCGCCGCCGTTGCCCATGACGTAGTTGTTCTTGATGGTATTGGGAATCGGGTACATCACCTGAATTCCCGTTTTGTCCTGATACGCCATCAGCGCTTCGTACTCCGCCGCGCCCAGGTTGACAAGCACAAAACCCACCTTGGCGTAGGTATCCACCTTCAGCGAATAGTAAGTGATACCGTTTTCATCCTGCCAGGTGTCCTTGACCTTCATCACCACGTCCCGGCCCGTTTCCTGGCCGATGGCGTTCAAATAGTCGTAACCCGCCTGGGTTTCCTTCTGCGCCTTGCCGCCGTCCCAGAAGCCCAGCTTGGCAAAAACCCTGTTCCTGGGCAGCACCGTCTTGTAGTAGCCGTCCCGGAAGGACACATCCACGTTGGACAGGAAGGGCACGATGATGGCAAACAGCAGGAGGCCCAGGATCAGCCATGCGGCCAGCACCGAGCTCTTGTTTTTGCGAAAGCGCAGCCACGCGTCCTTGAAATAGCCGATGGGCTTCGTCTCGAACTTGGTGTCATGTATTCTTTTATCCTTCTGGGCGAATGCAAACTTTTCGCCGGGAATGTTCTCCCAATTCTTGTTATCGTTCATCATTTCTTCGACCCCATCCTGATTCTCGGATCAATAAATCCGTAGCTGATATCAATCACGATGCTGGAAGCCAGGCTGATAAACGTGTAAAACACAATCAGGGCCATAAAGAAATTGTAATCGCGCAAGTTGATGGAGGCGACGAACAGCGCGCCGATGCCGGGGATGACGAAAATGCTTTCAATAATCAGCGAGCCGCCTAGGATGCCGATGAATTCACCGATGATCATGGGCAGAATTACCACCATGGCGTTGCGCATGGCATGGCGGGAGGTGGCCTGTGCTTTGGTCAGGCCTTTGGTCCGGGCCAGCAGCATGTAGTCGCCCGTAAGTACCTCTGAAAGCTCCGCCCTGGTGTAGCGGGTTAGCCCCGCCACCACGCCAAAACCCAGGGCCATAATGGCGGGCACCATGCTTTTAAACATCTTGAGGCTGAAGAGCGATGCGTCGGCAAGGGATTCAATCGTCATGGGGAACCAGCCCAGCCTAAAGCAAAACACATATTGCACAATGAATGCGTATACGTAGCTTGGCACAGAGATAAAGACTATGACCATTGTGGAGATCACATGGTCCTGCCAGCGGTTCTTTTTCAGTGCCGCGTAGATGCCAAAGGAAAGGCCAAGGGGAATGGCAATCAGTATGGAATAGAGGTTGACCAGCACCGTATAGGGCAGCTTTTGCATAAGCACCTTCCACACGCTGAGCCCTTCATACATCTGTTCGCCCAGGCCCCAATCGCCCTCCAGGAGAACGCTTTTGACAAACAGGTAGAACTGCACCATGATGGGCTTGTTATACCCCATCTTCTCTCGCTTGGCCAAAATCAGGTTGATGTCCCTGCCCATCTCCTTCACCGCCGGCAGCGGCAAAAGCTTGATGAGAACAAAGCAAATCGTCAGTATGATGAACAGCGTCAGGAACATCAAAAGAATCCGCTTGACTACGTATTTTCCCATGCTTTCTCTCCAGGCGGCGCATGGCTGCGCCACTTTTAATGCGATTCTGCTTCCCGTGGGCGGCGGCGCATATTTTCTCGGTCCGTGATGAAGAAAATATGCGCCGGCGCCCACGCGCCCAGCGGCACAAGCCGCATATCCGCCAGATAACCGATGGATTCAGGCCGAAAACCAGCCTGAATCCATCTCGTCCCGCGCGGCTCTCACAAACGGCCGCTTGAAAAATGCAACTTCCCCGGGCGTGCAGCACATGGTTTCCCGGGGCACGCGCAAGGCGTGACCCCGGGAAACAGCGTATGGATTTTTAGTACTGCAGCGTGCCGGCAGCAATGTATTCTGCCCAGGCGGCGTCGTCGTAGTTGTAGGTCATGTGACGGAACGTGCCAAACATCGCCAGCTGCAGGTAGGTATCCACCGCGTTTTCAACCTTCTGCGAACGCAGGGAGGCCACGTAGCGGTAATACATGGGGGTCGTGGGATAGAAGGAGAGGTAAGCCTGCTCCAGCTTGGAATAGATCTCGCAGCGGGTGGCGTAGGTGTAATCAGTGAATTCACCCAGGACATTGGAGATACCCTCGATGGTGGCATTGTTGCACCACTGGGCCCATGCCTGCAGGCTGGCGGTGATATCGTTGCCATCCACATTCATGGTCACGGCGATCTTAGTGGTGTCATAGCCGATCTCGTTCTGGTTGCCGGAGCCGTCGGCCGCATCGCAGTAGACCTGCGCCAGTATGGAGAAGGGGGAGAAGGCGGAGCCGCCCCAGGTGGTGAAGATCATGTCGGTGCCGCCGGAGTACATGGTCTCATAGTAATCCGGGTCGGCGGTCATGGTCAGGGTGATCTTGCCCTCAAAGCCCGTGCCCTCGCAGGCCTTCTTCAACTGTTCGTCGATATAGGTGAACATCTGCACGTACACCGTATCGTTCTGATAGACGCGGAACTCAATGGAAATGGGGCTCTTTCCGTCATAGATGCCGGCGGCCACGGCCTTGTCATAGGCAATAGCCATCTGCGCCTTCGCGGCCTCCATGTCAAAACCGGTCATGGCGGCATAGGCCTCGTCCAGCGTGGCGTAGTCGCCGCCCTCGCCATAGGTGAGGCCGTAGGTGTCCACAAGAGCCTGCTTGGCGCCTTCGCTGTCGCGGTACAGGGCACCGGTGAAGGGATCGTACACGTACATGTAGTTGAGCAGCCCATAGCCGGCCTGGTGGGAGGCCGTGAAGGAGGTGGCGAAATGCTGGCGGTCCAGGCTCAGGGCAAAGCCCTTGCGGAACTCGTCAATCACCACTACCTGGCTGTTGGTGCCATGCGCCAGAAGCTTGGCATAGTCCAGGTTGAAGGTCAGCTTGCTGGTATAGGTCTGCGGCTCATACATAATGTAATCGCTGGAGCCGTAGGTCTCCATGTCGGCGGCGGTCAGGGACACATTGTCCAGTTCGCCGGCCAGGAAGGTCATCAACTGGGTCGCCTGATCGGCGATGACCTGGCAGACGATCCTGTCGGTCTGATACTGGCCCTTATGCTTGCCGTCGGTCCAGCCGTAGAACTTCTCGTTGCGCTCCATAATGATCTGCTTATCCAGCTCGTAGTAGGTAAGCTTGTAAGGGCCGTAGCTGGCGGTGGTTTCCACAGAGGTGCAGTAGTTGGTGGTGATGGAATCCACCTCCGCGCCCTCGGGAAGCTTGCCGTCGGCGTCCTTGGCGATCTGTGCGCCGCTTGCGTCAAAGTAGGTCTTGCAGGCTTCGTACAGGTCTTCCTTCACCAGCCAGATGGTCAGGCTGTAAGGAACATAGAAAGCGGCGTCAGACACGGGCTTTTCGACGATCAGGTCGATGGTGTAATCATCCACCTTCACGAGGCCCACGTCTTCCCAAGCCACGGTCTTCGCTTCAGAAGCGTAGGCCACGTAATTGGGGGCTTCGGCCGCATACGACGCGCCGGCGGCGAAATAGTCGTCATAGATCGCCTTGGCTGTGATCCAGGCACCCTCGGCGGTTTCATCTTGCACGCCCAGGTCGCGATAGGCCACTTCGTCGGTAATGGATACGTACTGCGGGCACTCGTTGCCGTCCTTATCCACCATACCCTCAAGGTTCCAGAAGTTCCACATGTCCACATACAGCTCCGCGCCCTGCGCGATGGCGGTGTCAGCATCCGCGTACACGCCGTCGCTCAGCAGGTTGTAGACGGTAGAACCGGCGTACAGGTAATTCTTGGCGTTGACGATGGAGAAGTCTCCATCATAGTAGGAGTCGGCCCGGCGGTTGAGCATCAGGGGATTGAGCACTTCCCGCAGGGAGTAGACGTAGGTGTCCGCGTTGATGGGCGTGCCGTCGTCCCAGCATGCGGCGGGGTTCAGGACAATACGCCAGGCCTTGGCGGATTCGCCTTCAGCCACGCCGTAGGAGCCCACGTATTCGCTGGTCACGTCCTTGGGCAGCTCGG
>JAEWNM010000073.1 GCA_023392755.1 Bacillota bacterium | reverse complement strand
TCCTGCGGCATTCGCATAAATCCGAACCATTCTACCCAGGAGCATGGGGTCTATGACCCCTGCGCGCCAGGCTCCAGGCTTGGGGTGTTGCGGGAACAATTTCGGGAGGATTTGCTGCCCGGTTTGGAAGGCTTGCATTTCCACTGCCTGTGCGAGCAGGATGCCGATGCTTTGGAGGATACGCTGCGGACGGTGGAAGAGCAATTCCATGAATTCCTTCCCCGCATGAAATGGGTGAATTTTGGCGGCGGACATCATATTACGCGACCCGGTTATGATATCACGAGGCTGGTACGCCTGGTAAAGGATTTTGCCGCAAAGTATGATGTGAGTGTATATCTGGAGCCTGGCGAGGCCGTGGCGCTGAATGCCGGGTATCTTGTCGCATCGGTGATGGATGTGGTGTACAATACCCTTCCCATTGCTATCCTGAATGCCTCCGCCACCTGCCACATGCCTGATGTGCTGGAAATGCCATATCGCCCGCCGCTTTTGGATGCGGGACAGCCGGGGGAGAAAAACCATGCATTCCGCCTGGCGGGGCCGACTTGCCTGGCGGGGGATGTAATCGGCGACTATTCTTTTAATCAGCCTTTGAAGATGGGCGACAGGCTGGTATTTGGCGACATGGCGATTTATACCATGGTCAAAAACAACACCTTCAACGGCATGAACCTGCCGGATATACTTCTTTGGCGTGCTGATGGGGAGATCGAGCTGGTACGCAGGTTTGGGTATGAGGATTTTGTAGGCAGGCTGTCATGAACATGAAATGCAAAAAACGCACAATGTACTCAGTTTTAGGAATGGGGGGAGGTTTCCTTATGGGAAAGGAAACCTCCCTGTACAATATCTCGGTCATTCTCGGCCAAATCCGGCGTTGATGCAAGGTTGTTTTGATGTTATAATGAGGTCTGGCAACCGCACCCAATGCCGGTAGCCGAGGGAGATACTATGGAGCAGGAAATTCGGGTGGAAGCCCAAGATGTATCCTACGCATATGAGGATGCCGAACAAAGCGCCCTTACGCATATCGATTTTAAGGCAGTAAAAGGTGAGTTTGTGGCGGTGCTGGGGCACAACGGCTCCGGCAAGAGCACGCTGGCCAAGCTTATCAACGCCTTGTATTTGCCGACAGAGGGCCGGGTTTTGGTATGCGGGCTGGATACCGCGGAGGAAAAGGAAACCTGGATCATCCGCAGGCACGCGGGCATGGTGTTTCAAAACCCGGACAATCAAATTGTGGCTACCGTCGTTCGCGAGGATGTGGCCTTTGGGCTGGAGAACCTTGGCGTGCCCACGGAGGAAATGGTTCCCCGCATCGATGCGGCGCTTTCCGCCGTGCGCATGACGGATTTTGCGGGCACCGCGCCGCATATGCTCTCCGGCGGGCAAAAGCAGCGGGTGGCTATTGCCGGCATACTGGCTATGCAGCCGGATGTATTGGTGCTGGACGAGGCTACCGCCATGCTGGACCCCACCGGCAGGCAGGAAGTGCTGGAGACGGTGCGCAAATTGAACAGGGAGCACATGATCACCGTGATCTGGATCACCCACTTTATGGAGGAGGCGGCCCTTGCCGACCGGGTGGTGGTAATGTCCGATGGGCAGATCGTGCTTTCGGATACGCCCCGCAATGTGTTCAGGTGCGTGGAAATGCTGCGCAGGCTGCAACTGGACGTACCGCCGATGGCAGAACTGAATCAGCAGTTGATCAGTGAAGGGCTTGCCCTTGAAAACGGCATCCTGACTGTAGAAGAAATGGCCCGGGAGTTGACGGAGAAATTATGTCTATCCAAATCGAAGGTTTGACCCATACGTATATGCCCGGCAGCCCTTTTCAAGCCACCGCCATAACGGACATTACCCTGACTATAGCGGATGGGGATTTTCTGGGCGTCATTGGCCATACGGGGTCTGGCAAATCAACGCTTGTGCAGCACCTGAATGGTTTGCTTACCCCCACATCCGGCCGGGTGCTGGTGAATGGGGTGGATGTGTTTGCCAAGGATACGAACCGAAAAAAGATCCGCCAGCAGGTGGGTCTTGTATTCCAGTATCCCGAGCATCAGCTATTTGAGGAGACGGTGGAAAAGGATATTGCCTTCGGACCCAAGAACCTGGGCCTTTCCCATGAGGAAATTGCCTGCCGTGTGCGCGAAGCCTGCCTGCAGGTAGGGCTTTCCTTTGAAGAATATGGCCAGCGCTCACCCTTTGAGCTGTCAGGCGGCCAGATGCGCAGGGCGGCCATCGCCGGTGTGTTGGCCATGCGGCCCAGTGTCCTGGTGCTGGACGAGCCTACCGCCGGGCTGGACCCCGCCGGGCGCGACAGCATATTGTCCATGATCAGGGAGCTCCACGCGGCGGGGAACCTTACTGTCATCATGGTTACCCACAGCATGGATGATATCGCCCGCATGGCGACCAGGCTGGTGGTACTAAACAAGGGTAAATTGGTTTTGACAGGCAGCCCCAGGGAAATATTCTCCCATGTGGAGGAGATGGAAGGGTACGGCCTGGGTGTGCCTCAAGCGGCAAAACTAGCGTATCTATTGTGCAAGGCGGGGTTCAAACTGCCGGATGATGTATATACCCTGCCGGAGGTTCATGACCACATCATCCGCATCTGGAGGGAGGCGGAGTCATGCTGAGCAACATTACCCTGGGCCAATATTATCCCGGCGACAGCGCCATCCACCGCCTGGATCCCAGAATCAAAATCGTCCTTTCCATCGCTTTCATTGTTGGCATATTTCTGATAAAGGATCTGCTGGGCTATGGCCTGGCGTTGCTGTATATCCTGCTGACCGTGCGTATGTCCACGGTGCCTTTCAAGCTGCTGGCAAAGGGAATCAAGCCGCTGCGATTCATATTGATACTGACATTTTTGCTGAACCTCCTTTTTTCCTCCGGTGAAACGGTGCTCTTCAGGGTTTGGTTCATTACCGTCACCTGGGAAGGGCTATCAACGGCTGTACACTTTTCCCTGCGGCTGGTATTCCTTGTGCTGGGTACAAGCCTTTTGACGCTCACTACATCGCCTGTGGCGCTGGCCGATGGGCTTGAGCTTTTATTGACACCCCTGAAGGTGATCCGTTTTCCGGCTCATGAGTTGGCCATGATGATGACGATTGCTTTACGGTTTATTCCCACACTTTTGGAAGAAGCGGACAAGATCATGAAAGCGCAAATGGCAAGGGGAGCCGATTTTGAATCCGGGAACCTGCTGGCGAGGGCGCGTGCCATGGTGCCTCTCCTGGTGCCGCTGTTTGTGAGCGCATTCCGCCGGGCGTCGGACCTTGCCATGGCCATGGAAGCCAGGTGCTACCATGGCGGGGAAAACAGAACGCGGTTGCGGGTATTGAAGGTAAAGAGGCTGGATGGGTACGCATGTCTTGTTACGGCGGGCATGATTGTTTTGATTGTGGTGGAGGGCATGCTTCTATGATGGGTACCGAGCGCCCGTCCCGCCGCGTGCTTATAACCGTTTCCTATGACGGCACGGGCTATTCCGGCTGGCAGCGGCAGGAGAATGCGCTTGGCGTGCAGCAGCGGCTTGAGGAAGCGCTTTTCAAGGCACTGGGTGTGAAAACCGCGGTGACCGGCGCCAGCCGCACCGATGCGGGCGTGCATGCGCTTGCGCAGGCGGCCCATTTTGATACAAACAGCACCATTCCTGATGAGAAATTCCCCTTTGTGCTGAACAATCTTTTACCCTTCGATATCCGAGTGACATGCGCCCGGCCTGTACCGCCGGATTTTCATGCAAGGTTTTCCTGCCGCGGCAAGACGTATACCTACCGTATGCATAATGCGCCCCATGCATCGGCTTTATACCGGAATATGACGGCCCATGTGCCCGTGCGTTTGGATGAAATGCTTATGGATGAGGCGGTCAGGCTGGTCATTGGTACCCATGATTTCAAAGCCTATGCCGCCACGGGCGGAAGTGCCAAAACAACGGTGCGGACCATAACCAAGGCTTGGGTGGAACGCCGGGGAGAACTGGTGACGCTCACCGTATCCGGCAACGCCTTTTTATACAACATGGTGCGCATACTGGCAGGGACTCTTATTGAAATCGGGCAGGGCAGCCTTGGGCCCGAGGTGTTGTCTGATGCCCTTGAGACCGGCAGCAGGCTGCTGCTGGGGCCGACAGCGCCGCCGAATGGGCTGGAACTGACACAAGTTGAATACGATTTGTGAGAATGAGCGGGGAGGGCTTCTTTGAAAAAGAGGCCCTCCCACTTTTATGACCGTATCCCTCCGTATTCTGTCATGTTTTTCACGGCTTGGACATATGCTCCTGTACAAACAGTAGGGA
>JAEWNM010000037.1 GCA_023392755.1 Bacillota bacterium | reverse complement strand
ATCCTGCCGCGGGATCATTGCGTCTGTGACGGATGGCGCGCAAGCGGCCACAGCCCAATTTACGTATCCCCATGGTGTCATGGATGCTTCCCTCCCCTGCGGTTTGCCTTTGCCTCCCGGCTGGGCGCTGCAGCACCCCGTGGATTACCTGGAGGCGCTGGATTTTGTACTGTCCGCACTGATGCGGTCCGGCGGCCTTGAACCCGAACAGATTATAGGCGTGGGCGTGGACTTTACATCCTGCACCATGCTGCCCGTGAAACAGGACGGCACGCCCCTTTGCTTTCTCAAGGAATATGAGCAGGAACCCCACGCCTATGCAAAGCTGTGGAAGCACCATGCCGCCCAGGGCCAGGCGGACAGGATCACCTCCCTTGCCGCGCAGCGCAATGAACCGTTTTTGCACCGCGGCGGCGGGAAGGTATCTGCTCAAAATGCCTTCCCCAAGCTTATGCAGGTGCTGGAGGAATCGCCATCCATCTATGAAGCCATGGACCTGTGGGTAGAGGCGGCGGACTGGATCGTGTGGCAGCTGACAGATACGTTTTCCCGCAGCGCATGCTGCCTGGGGTATAAGGCGTTTTACGATCCGCGCACCGGCTTTCCCGGGGACGGCTTCTTCACCGCCCTGTCCTCGCGGCTGTCCGGGGTAGCGCGCACAAAAATGGCCGGCCCCGTCTCCCCCGTAGCGGCAAAGGCAGGGGAAATATCTGCGCAGTCATCACACCGCTTCGGCCTGAAAGCCGGCACGGCGGTAAGCACCCCCATGGTGGACGGCCACGCCTGCTTTCCGGCGTCGGGCATCACAAAACCCGGAAAGCTGCTGGGTATATTGGGTACATCCGCCGCCTATTTGATGCTTTCCCCATCGAGCGAGCCTATCCCCGGCCTGTGCGGCACGGTGGAAAATGGGCTGATTCCGGGCTATTACGGCCTGGAAGCCGGGCTCAACTGCATGGGAGACCATTTTGCCTGGGCGGCTGATTATTGCTGCCCGCCCCGTTATAAAGAAGAGGCGCGGGAAAGAAACATCGATATTCATGCACTGCTCACGGAAAAGGCGGCCAGGCTCAAGCCCGGTCAGAACGGCCTCATTGCCCTGGACTGGTGGAACGGCAACCGTTCCCTGCTGATGGACGCGGATTTGAGCGGCCTTCTTATCGGCATGACGCTGCACACTGTGCCGGAGGAAATCTACCGTGCGCTTTTGGAGGCCACCGCCTTTGCCACAAGGATGATTGTGGAGCATTTCAAAGCCTGCGGACTCCCCGTGGAGGAATTCCGCCTCACCGGCGGCATAAGCCGCAAGAACCCCCTGTTGATGCAGATTTATGCCGATGTGCTGAACATGCCGGTAAAGGTTCTTCAAACGGAGCAGGGCTCTGCGCTGGGCAGCGCCATCTACGCCGCCGCCGCCGCGGGCGAGATCGCCGGCGGCTATTGCAGTATGCGCAAGGCCATAGAGTGCATGTCCAGCCCCGTTCAGGAGGAATACGGCCCCCTTTTGGAGAATAGTCGCATCTATGACCGGCTTTACCTGGAGTACAAGATACTGCATGATACCTTCGGCCTCCATAACCCCATAATGAAGCGGCTTGGAAGCATCCGGCGGGAGGCATCAAAAATTATGCCCGCGAGCAAAGCATAAAGGAGCAGGCGAGTGAACAAGACCGTCGTTATCGTAGGCGCGGGGATGATGGGCTCCGCCATGAGCGTACCGGCAAGGGACAACGGCCATGAGGTGCGCATCGTGGGCACACACCTGGACAGGGCGATCATCGACCATGCACGGCAGCACGATTACCATATAACCATGAAGCGAGGGCTTCCGGCGGGTATCACCTATTACCATATCGAAGAGCTGGAAAGGGCCCTGCAAGGGGCCGACCTTTTGATCGGCGGCGTATCCAGCTTCGGGGTGGACTGGTTCGGGGAGCATGTGCTGCCCCTCGTCCCCGATTCCCTGCCCGTTCTGTCGGTCACCAAGGGGCTGCAAAACATGACCGACGGCACCCTGGTGCCTTTCCCACACCTGCTGGCGGAGCGATCCGGCAACAGGCTGTCCCTAAATGCCATCGGCGGCCCCTGCACCAGCTATGAGCTGGCGGACCGCCGCCATACCTGCGTGGCTTTTTGCGGCAATAATCCGGCAATCCTCCGGCAATTGAAGACCATGCTGGAGACGGATTATTACCACATCAGCCTTTCCACCGACGTGATGGGCGTCGAATGCGCCGTTGCCATGAAAAACGCCTATGCCCTGGGCGTATCCCTGGCCATAGGCATGGTGGAGCGGGAGGAGGGCATAGGGTGCACACAGGCCTATAACCCCCAGGCCGCGCTGTTTGGCCAGAGCGTGCGGGAAATGGGGAAAATGATCGCGCTGGCGGGCGGCGGGCCTGAGAATATCGTCTATGCCGCCGGCGATTTGTACGTCACCATCTTTGGCGGCCGAACCCGCGCCCTGGGCATACGCTTGGGCCGTGGCATGCGGCTTGAGCAGGCGCTCAAAGAGCTGTCCGGCGTTACGCTGGAATCGGTGGTCATCGCCAGGCGGACCATAACGGCCATGGCCGCCCTGGTGGGAAAGGGTATCGCAAGGCGGGAGGATTTTCCGCTGCTTTACCACATTGCGGGCCTTTTGAATGATGAGGAACCGCAGCCCTTGAATTTCAAGGCCTTTGAAACGGAACGCCAATAAGGCGTAAACGATAATCAAAAGCGGGAGGAATTTTACATGAACATTCCACAAGTCAAGCTTGGTGTGGTAGCTGTCAGCCGCGACTGCTTTCCCATTGACCTTTCAAGGCGCCGCAGGGGGGCGCTAATTGAGGCCATTTCAAAGGCAGGCGGCGAAGCTACGGAGATTTCCACCATCATCGAAAACGAGTCGGATTCATTGAAGGCGCTTAACGAACTGAAGGATGCCGGCTGCAACGCGCTGCTTGTATACCTGGGCAATTTCGGGCCGGAGGGGCCGGAAACGCTGCTGGCACAAAAGTTTGCGGGTCCCGTGATGTTCGCGGCTGCCGCCGAGGAAAGCCTCGACATCCTTGCCTCCGACCGGGGCGACGCCTACTGCGGCATGCTCAATGCCAGCTACAACCTGGGGCTTCGCGGCGTAAAGGCGTACATCCCCGAATACCCCGTGGGCACGGCAAATGAAATCGCGGCCAAAGCGGCGGAATTTCTGCCCATCGCCAGAATGCTGCTGGGCTTGCGTGACCTGAAGATCATCACCTTCGGGCCACGCCCCTATGACTTTCTGGCCTGCAACGCCCCCATCAAGGCGCTGTTCGATCTTGGAATCAACGTGCAGGAAAACAGCGAGCTTGACCTGTACGCCGCCTTCAACGCCCACAAGGACGACAAGCGCATACCGGAAGTGGTCAAGGATATGGCAAGGGAGCTGGGCGAAGGCAACAAGATGCCCGGCGTGCTGAACAGGCTGGCCCAGTATGAACTGACGCTTATGGACTGGGTGGAACAGAACAAAGGCGCCGCCAAATATGTGGCCATGGCCAACAAGTGCTGGCCCGCCTTCCAGACGCAGATGGGTTTTGTGCCCTGCTACGTCAACAGCCGCTTCACAAGCCGCCTGATGCCCATCGCCTGCGAGGTGGATATCTACGGCGCGCTGTCGGAATACCTGATCGCCTGCGCCACGGAGATTCCGCCCACGCTGCTGGACATCAACAACACCGTGCCCAAGGACCTGTACGACAGCGAAATCAAGGGCAGGTTTGATTACAGGCTGTGCGATACCTTCATGGGCTTCCACTGCGGCAATACGCCCCTGTGCCATTTGAACAAAGGCGAAATGAAATACCAGCTCATCATGAAGCGGGCGCTGGAGCCGGACAGCGAGCCGGACATCACCAGGGGCACCCTGGAGGGCGACCTGAAGGCCGGGAACATCACCTTCTTCCGGCTGCAAAGCGCCGCTGATACCTCCCTTCACGCCTATATCGCCCAAGGCGAAATTCTGCCGGTAGCCACCCGCAGCTTCGGCGGTATCGGCATCTTCGCGATTCCGGAAATGGCCCGCTTCTACCGCCATGTGCTCATTGAAAAGCGCTATCCCCACCACGGTGCCGTGGCCTTTGCCAACGTGGGCAAGGTGCTGTTTGAGGCGTTGAAACTGCTGGGTGTAGGCGATATCGCTTTTAACCAGCCCAAAGTCATGCTGTACAGGACGGAGAACCCGTTCGCGTAAACTGCTGTGCTGTTGCCGGCCTTCTTAAAAGGCGCAATACGATGACAAGTGCAAGCGCCCCGCCGCAAGATACGGCGGGGCGTTTGTATGCAAAAAGCGCCTATTCCTGTATCCCCGGAATGATCGACAGGGAATCAAAGCCCGGCTTCAAATCCTCATCGGTGGGAATGTAGTCGGTCATCCTTCCCTCGTTGTAGGCGGCATAGGCCGTCATGTCAAAATAGCCCGTGCCCGTAAGGCCGAACAGAATGGTTTTGGCCTCCCCGGCTTCCCGGCAGCGGATGGCCTCGTCCATGGCCACGCGGATGGCATGGGCCGATTCCGGCGCGGGCAGTATGGTCTCATGCTTGGCAAAAAACACGGCGGCGTCAAAGACCTTGGTCTGTTCCACGGCCCGGGCCTCGTCCAGGTATCCGTCGTGGTAAAGCTTTGACAGTATGGGCGACATGCCATGGTAACGGAGCCCGCCCGCATGGTTGGGGGAAGGCATGAATCCGCTGCCCAGGGTGTACATTTTGGCCAGGGGGGTAATCTTGCCCGTATCGCAAAAGTCGTAGGCATATTTGCCCCTTGTCATGGAGGGGCAGGAGGCTGGCTCCACGGCTATGAAGTGCGGATTGGCTTTGCCCAATATTCTGTCCTGCATGAAAGGTGCCATCAGCCCGCCCATGTTGGAGCCGCCGCCCGCGCAGCCGATAACGATATCCGGATATTCGCCCAGCAGTTCCATGGCTTTTTTCGACTCCAGGCCGATGATGGATTGGTGCAGCAGCACCTGGTTGAGCACCGAGCCCAGGACGTAGCGGAAGCCTTCCTGTGTCACCGCGGTTTCAATGGCCTCGGAAATGGCGCAGCCCAGGCTTCCGCCGCTTTCCGGGTTTTGAGCCAGCATGGCCCGGCCCACATTGGTCGTGTCGCTGGGGCTTGCAATGACCTTTGCGCCGAAGGTCTCCATCACATTTTTCCGGTAGGGCTTTTGCTGGTAGGATACCTTGACCATGTACACCGTCAGCGGCAGTCCAAAGTAGGAGGCCGCCTCCGCCATGGCTGTACCCCACTGCCCGGCGCCGGTCTCGGTGGTCAGCCCTTTCAGCCCCTGCTTTTTGGCGTAGTACACCTGGGCCAGGGCGGAGTTGAGCTTATGGCTGCCGGATGTGTTGTTTCCCTCGTACTTGTAGTAGATTTTTGCCGGCGTTTGAAGCGCCTTTTCCAGGTTGTAGGCCCTTACCAGAGGCGATGGCCGGTAAATTCTGTAGATGTCCAAAAGCTCCTGGGGGATGTCGACATACCTGGTAACGCTGTCCATCTCCTGCTTGGCCAGCTCCTGGCAGAAAACGGGATACAGGTCCTCCGCCTGCACAGGCTTCATGGTGCCGGGATTGATGTAGGGTTCGGGCTGTTCCTTCATGTCTGCGCGCAGGTTGTACCACTGCCTTGGCATCTGCTCCTCGGTGAGGTAGAGCCTGTAGGGAATCTTTGCCATGTTACCTTCTCCTTTGCTTATTTTTCCGCGCGGCCGGCATCCGGCTGCGGTTGCGCGCTGTAGGGAGTCTTTGTAAAACGGTATAAAAAAATGCCCTTGTCCCCTGTACAGGGACAAGAGCATGAACTCCTGCGATACCACCCAAATTGGCTTTTACGCCCACTCACTCCATATACACATGATATATGCTCCCTTTATAACGGGTGGAGTTCCCGTCAGGTACTACTCGTTGCCTTTCGCCCTGCCCTCATAAGTCCATTCGGCACAGCTTCCTTTGCCGCAATCCCACCGCCTGCGGCTCTCTTGAAAAGACCATCCGTGCGTACTCGTCTTACTCAACGGTTTGTATGCTATTGCTACGCATTATACGCGCAGGCCTATACCTTGTCAAGCACAATTTTCAAGCATTTCCCATATACGCCAAAATCAACACTTCGTGTCATAGGGCCAGGGCGTTCCGCCGCACAGGCAGCCGCCGTCCACCCGGTATTCCGAGCCGGAAATATAGCTGGATGAGTCGGAAGCCAATAAAACGCACACGCCCACAATTTCGCCCGGTTCCCCGGGGCGCTGCATGGCAATCGTCTGCCCCGGCGCGTACCGGTCTTTCCGGCCCCGTTTCACCCCAATCCATCCGTCCCGGCTTTCCTCAGGCCACCGTTCCGGGCATGCCGCCCCGGCACATGGGCGCGCGGCGCTCAAATTTCGTGGAAAGCTCCACACGGCCATGCTTGTCGCTGCTCTTTTCAAAAGCGGTCAAAATCTCCAGCACATGCAGCGTTTGGTGATAATCGGCCCTGGCAGGGCGGTTGTTCAGAATGGCATTGGCCATATCCGCCAGGCCCAGCGCGCGGCTGTTTTCCTTGTAGTCATACAGCAGCGGTATTTCCCGAAGCGTTCTCTCCTCCGGCGTAAACAGGGAGATCGGCCCGCCGAAATAGTTGGGATCGGGGGCGATAAGCGTGCCCCGGGTGCCGTATATCTCCAGCCTGGCCTGAGCGGGATAGTATACGTCAAACGTTGTGAAAATGGTGCCCACGGCCCCGTTGTCAAATTCCATCATGCCGGTGACATAGGTGGGCACATCCACATCCACCACCTGGCCGCGCTTGGGGGCGCTGGTTACAAGCCGTTGGGGAAAGGTCGCCTTTGTCACCCCGGTCACGGCCTTTACGCCGCCCAAGAGGTTTGTAAGCGCCGTGACGTAGTACGGCCCCATATCCATCATAGGCCCGCCGCCCCGCTTGTAGTAGAACTCAGGGTCCGGGTGCCAGCTTTCATGGCCGCGGCAGATCATGAACGCGGCCGCACCCACCGCATCGCCGATAACGCCGTCATCGATGAGCCTGCGGCAGGTTTGAAGCCCAGCGCCCAGAAAGGTGTCGGGCGCGCCGCCAAGCATAAGGCCCCTTTCCTGAGCCAGCTTCACCAGCGCCCGGCCTTCCTCAAAGTCCGCGCCCAGCGGTTTTTCGCTGTATACATGCTTGCCCGCAAGGAGCGCCGCCTTCGTCACCTCAAAATGCTCGTTGGGGCGGGTGAGGTTCAGCACGATTTGCACTTCCTCATCGGCAAAGGCGTCATACATCGTTTCGTACAGTTTAGGCACGTGGTAATCCGCCTGCGCCTTTTCCGCCCTCTCCCTGACAAGGTCGCACACGCCGGAAAGCTCAATCTCATGGAACGTTTCTGTGATATTCTTCAGATAAATGCCGCTGATGGCGCCAACGCCAATCATCGCTACCTTGACTGCCATACCGTACGCCTCCTAAAATCCCAGCACATTGTGCAGATATTCCCTGGAAACCATGGCCGCGTGATAGTTGCATACAGGCGGGTTGTCCAGCTCCACGCAGAGCACGCCGTCAAAGCCGCCGGCCTTCAGCGCAGTGACAACACCCTTAAAGTCCACAGTGCCCATGCCCAGGGGCAAAAAGCGTGCCATGGGCCTATCCGCAAATTCCCCGGCCGCGTCCGGGTCCACATCCTTCAAATGCATATAGGCGATGCGGGATACAAAGCGCTTCACAGCCTCCACCGCGTCCATATGCGCGATGGTGGTGTGCGCCGTATCCAAGCACAATCCCACCAGCTTGGGATCGGTCAGCGAAAGGAAAAGGTCAATCTGCTCCTGGCTGAACACCGCCGTGTTGGCGTGGGGATGGAAGCAGGCAACGAGCCCCTGTTCATGGCACAATTGGCCGATGCGGTTGGACAGCGCCGCGTATTTGGCAATGGTGTCCTTGTCGGTTGGCCGTTCGTTGGGCGCTTCGCGCCACATAACGCCCTGCAGGTTCATGTAGGTCGCGCCAATTTTTTTCATGAAGTCGGCATAGGCCACCGCGTTTTCATAATCCTTTTCCGGGTCGTCCGAATAATGCAGGTACAGGTTGGCCATTTCCAGGCCATACTTGTCCAGCAGCCCTTTTACCGCCGCCGCGTCGTTGTCAAAATACTTGGTTATAAACGCGAAATTTTCCACGGCCTGATACTTCAAATGGGCCGCCTCTTTGAGGAATTGCTCGAATTCGTACTGGTAGTTGTCCTTGTGGTGCGTAAGCCAAGTCCAGCCGGTATAAGCGATCTTCATATACCTTTCCTCCCATAAGTCAAGCTATTCTGTTGACAGTTTATTGCTTGTTACAAGCATCATAGCATATAAGGATGGTTTAGAAAAGCCAAAAGCAATAAACTGACTGCCAAAAGTTGGCCTCACGCATATCCCGCGCCGCATATTCGCCATTGTGAAAGCCCGGCTATTCTGATATGATTGGGTGGTGATGCGGCGCAAGGGAAGGGAGTATAAGCCAACATGAGCAGCGGCTTTTTCTACGAAATAAACGAGCAGGCATTGGACGTTCATTATGGACAGAATTTGACCTTCTATCCGCATTTCCACAAGAACATGGAATTCTTTGTAAACCTTGGCGGACATACCAAAATTACAGTTGAAGACAAAGAAAGAATGCTTTGTCCGGGGGAAGTGGCTTTTATCTGGCCCAACTATGTGCACAGCTACGCCGCCTGCCCGGAAAACAGCTACTATATCGGCATTGTGGACGTATCGATGATCAGCGAATATTCGTCCCTGTTTTTGAAAAACGACTGCCTTGATCCGTTCATCCCCCAGGAGAAGGTGCACCCCGATGTTTTGCGCTGCCTTGACTGCCTGACCGGGCCGCAGGAAATGAGCGCCTCCTTGCGCCACTTTTACCTGGGCATTGTTCTTGGCCGGCTTCTGGAGACGCTCCCCCTTGGCAAGTGCGAACACGCCATCGGCCATGACGCCCTGAGAAACCTGATGCGGTACATTGATACCCACATCACGGAGCCTATTTCCCTGGAGCGGCTGTCCAGGGAGCTGTTCATGAACAAGTATTACATATCAAAGCTTTTGTCCCAGCGGATCGGATGCAGCCTGCGCACCTATATCAATGCCATCCGCATCTCCATGGCGTGCGCCATGCTGCAGGACCCCTCCGTTGCCATTCCCGAGATTCTCGAGGGCTGCGGGTTTGAAAGCGAGCGCACCTTCTACCGGGCCTTTCAGGCGTATTGCGGCATGACGCCCAAAAACTACCGGGCGCAGGCACCGCAGGGCGCGCTGGCCTTTGCCAGGGGCCATCTGCCGAAGCTCTCTTTGGGTGCCAGGCGCATCCATGAAAAAAGAGCCATCCTGCAACCGTATGCGGACAGCCCCGTTATCCCGTAGCCCATGCGGCTTTGCGCCATCCCCGCAACAGGCCGGTGATGATTACCCCATATCAATGCCGGGGTAGAAGCAGGTGGTGTTTATAAAGCGCGCGCCGAAGCTGCGGGCCAAGGCGCACTGGGCGGCGCTGCGGCGCAGAACCAGCGCCTCCACCTGGGTGACGCCCTCATCCCGCAGCATGTGAAGCGCCCTTGCCAAAAGTGCCTTGCCAAGGCCTGTGCGCCTGTAGGCGGGCCGTATATAAAGCGCTGCCAGCGTTGCCCTGTCCCCTGTGCCCGACAGCAGCACCTCGCCCATCGGCTCGTCGTTTCTCAAAACGGCAAGCGCCAGAAAGTGGGGCCGCTGCATGCACTGGCCCAGGGCGTTAAGGTCCAGCGGCGCAATGCGGCTCTGGTTCATGCGGTTGAGCATGGCCTGCTGTTCAAACTCGTTGCGAAGCGGCACATTGGCCACGGTACAGCCCATGGGGATCAAATCGCCCCCCTCGGGAACGGGAAAGCGCACCAGGTCCTCCGCGTCGTCCAGCTGAAAACCGTTGCCCAGGTAAAACTCCATCGACCTTGCATCCTCCACCGCCAGCTGCGTATACAGCCTGGTGGGAACGTAGGGGTTTTGCGCCCGGAGCTGGCTGACCCTGGCCAAAAGCGCGCCGAAGAGCATATATTGGCAGGATGGCGGTGCCTCCAGCTGCATGTACAGGTGCATGGGCCGCTGGGGAAACATATCCGGCTGATAAAAAGGCATCACATAACCGGTGCCCTGCTGGATATCCATGTCATCCATCACAAAGAATACGTTTTCCGGCGGCAGGCCTTGATATATACCCAATGGATGATATACGCGCATGGCGTCCATCCTTTCAAGCTTCTGCGTTTTTCGCGGCGCGGGGATACGCGCAGTACGGTTTATTGTACCCCAGCTTGGGGAAATCTGCAAGCAAAAATCAGTGTTTGCGCAAAGTGTGCCTTTGCCCAAAAGCCGATTTTCTTTTTACTTTCCCCGGTACTTATGCTACAATAGTAGACGGCTTGCAAAAGCCTGTTCCCCCATCTGCTTCCTTGAAGGAGTTATGTCCATGCCCGCAACCGTCGGCGTAGTTTCCCTTGGCTGCACGAAAAACCGCGTGGATACCGAGCAGATGCTTGGCATCCTCCGCCAAAGCGGATATCAAATCATCCCCGACGCAAAAAGCGCAGAAATACTCATTGTCAACACCTGCGGCTTTATTGAATCGGCGAAAACCGAATCCATAGACACCATTTTGGAAATGGCCCAATACAAAAAAACAGGTGCCTGCCGGCTTTTGGTGGTCACAGGCTGCCTGGCCCAAAGATATTCCCAAACGTTGCTGGAAGATATGCCGGAAATCGACCTGATTCTGGGCGTCAACCAGTACGGGCGGCTTGTATCCGCCAT
>JAEWNM010000307.1 GCA_023392755.1 Bacillota bacterium | reverse complement strand
CCCCTTTTGAAAAAGGGGTCCTTCCCGCACCCATCCCCGGAAAACCTTACTTTTCCCCCGTCAGCATCCGATTTCAATCAGATTGCCTTCCGGGTCGGCAATCCAGAAGTTTCGCTGCCCCCAGGGCTGCGTAACCGGCTCGCCCGTCAGCATTCTTACATCAAGCGCCAGCAAGCGCCTGTATTCGCTGTCCACATCCGCCTTTTCAGGCACGCCGATGCCGATTTCCATCGTCTGGTTCAGGCCGCGGGGCGGGCAGTAGTCAAGCTTCATATCCTTTGCAAAGCTCTTGCGGTCAAACATAAACAGCCCGCCGTCCCGCACCTTGAAGCTGGCAAACGGCCCGCCGTCCCACTCCGTTTCAAAGCCCAGCACATCCCTGTAAAATGCAACCATTTTCGGCACATCCTCAACAAACAGCCCCGTATGCACGCTGTGGGACAATATACCCATAAAAACCGCCTCCCAACAAAAATCATAAACACCGGCTTCATGCCTTTTTCAGAAAAATCCACCACTGGGGGTCAAACCCGTCAAGCGTTACCTCCCGGCTGCCGGGCAGCTCCTTTAACCATTCCCGCGCCATGGGTACCATGTGCTCGAACAGCTCCCTGGGATAGCCCCAGTCAAGGTCAAGCTGAAACATATAATGGTTGATGGCAACATAGCCCCCCGGCCGAAGCGTTGGCCACAGGGCGTTCATCAGCGCCATGAACGGCCCGCGCACATGCGCCTCAAGCGTTGCCGCCTCCGTTTCCCGCCGAAGCAGCCGAATCATGTCCGGCAGCGTCTCCATCCAGTCGGTGTGCACGGTGTCAATCCCGTTTTGCGCGCAGAGTATGGCCTGCAGCACATCGTTCACCGCGTGCTGAAAGGCGATGATGTCCGCCTGCCCCTCCCCCAGGTGATTCTGTATGTTCGCCGCGTCATCCTTTATCAGCCGCACCTTCAGCGGCAGGCCGCCTATTTTGCCCATCAGGCTTTCGTTCAGCCGCTCGTTCATGTTGGCCGTTATATACAGGCTGCCGGGCCGCGTGCGCGCCATGCACTGGGGAATCATGTCCGCGTCGCCGGAGGCCACCTCCATAAGCGCAAGCTCCCCCGCCGGGTGCAGCCTGTCCATCACCTCGCCCCAGCGTGCCCTGAAGTATACCTCATTGACCGCCGTAAAGCGTGCGATGGGCGCGTTAAGCAGCGCCCGGAGCTGCGCCTCCCGCTCCACAGGCGCTATGGCATCATACTGCGCCCGCTCCTCCGGCCTCAAATACCGCTCCGCGCATGCGTCAAGCACAGGCAGCCACTTTTCCGCGTTGTCCAACGGTATCATCCTTCGTACCATCCTTTGCCAGCATTTAAGGTTTATTATACCGCCCGCCGCGCCTGCGGTCAAACAGGCCTCTCCCCCGCATATAATCCTTGCATAATTCGGTATAATTTGGTATTATTTACACAATAATACGAAAGGACGGCATGCGTATGAGCACTGTTGAAACAAAGGCCGGATCAAAAGCCAACACCTTCGAGGAAGCCACGCTGCAAATAGCCGACAGGAGCATTGCAGGCCCCGATTACGTAATGCAGATCAGCAACATATCCCAGGCCAGCATTGGCGATATCCCCAGAAAACGGCCCTCCGTTGCCATACTTACCGTTTGCATGCTGGTCGCGGCCGGCGGCTTTGCAATCGGCAACATCGGCTACCGCGCCAACAGCACGGCAACCATGGTCGGCGTGCTGGCCCTTGTAACGCTTGGCATTTACCTGTACTCCCTGAGCAGGCAGGAAAAAAAATACGGCCTGATACTTGAACTCAACTCCGGCCGCGTCATGTCCTTCGTTTCCTACAACAGAGAATTTTTGCAAAAGGTGCTTGGCCTCGTCAACGAGCGCATGCAAAACCCCGGCGTCAGCCAGGAAATTCATGTGGCCCATTTTTCAAGGGGCGCCATCGACCAGCGCACCCAAAACATAAGCCACAGCGGCCCAGGCTCGATCAATGTCGATTCCAACGTACATAACGCCCTTTGATTTGCCGGCATGGAGGGATTACGCCGCATGAACGCAAAAACGCAAAACATCACCCACACCGGTTCGGGCGATATCAATGTGGACAGCACCGTGAACAACATCACCGTAAACGGCGCTTTCCCCGGCGCGGATGCGCTCGCCGAGCTTAACCGGCTGCTTCAAGGCATTGAAAAGGCGCTCCCCGCCCGCCTCCCCGCCGAGGCCAGGGAGGATGTGGCGGCCTCCCTGCACGAAATCAGGCAAAGCACCAAAGAGCCGGACGCAAAGCTTGGCAAAAGCAAAATGCGAAGGGCCCTTGTCTGCCTGAAGGATGTGGTGCAAAGGGCAGGCCCCGCCACCGCGTTTGCCGCCGCCGTCGCCGAGCTCATCGCCTTCTTCGCAAAGCTCTAGCAGAGGGCGCAGGACAGCCTGTTCAAAAACCCGCAGGACTAGGAGCCAAGCCTTAAAAAGAGGGAGCTTATGCGGTAATAAGTGACCGAATTTTGCGGGCGACGGCGACAACGCAAGCAAAAATACCGCTCATGTGAGCGGTATTTTTGCGGCTGCGGGGTTTTTCAGCAGGCTGAGGGCCTCTTTTGAAAAAGGGGCCCTTCCCGCACCCATCCCCGGAAACTTGATAAAGGCTATGCAGTCGCTGTGGGCGATGCATATATCCGCTTCGCCCTGACAGCGCCGGCGGGCGTATGGCAGCCGGCCTATTCCGAAATGCCATACCTTTTGCGCATTTTCTCCAGTATGGCCGCGATGGCATCCCCGCCGGACTGATACATTTTAACGTAGTTTTCGCCTGCTTTTTTCATGTACCGGTAGAGTTCCTCATAGCTCAACACAACCGCATCGCCGTTGTGCAGATAAAATTCAACGCCGTCGCCAAACTTATCAGATTCTTCTTCCACCTCATCAGGAAACGTGCATTCGACATAGTTCATGCCCGAACCCACACCGTCTGATAACATGTCGATGATCCTGATAAATCGGCCTTCGACCGATATTTCGCCGAAAAAAGCAATCGCGGGGAAGTGGTTATCCTTCAGCATATCCTCTACATGCAGCAGAAAAGAATCGCCCATACTGTTTCCCCTTTCTCATTTAACTTTCATTTGCCCAATCGGCTTTCATCATCCTCATTCTTTGGCAAATTCGATTTCAGGCAATCTTCAGCCCTCAGTATCAGCTTTATACATTAAGGCTTCTTTATCATAGCGACTTTCATCCATATGCATCTCCTTACTTGCCGCAGCAAAGTTTGATTTATCTGCACGGTGCTGCCTGATCAGTCAG
>JAEWNM010000301.1 GCA_023392755.1 Bacillota bacterium | reverse complement strand
CTATCGCTGTGAGCGATGGGTGCAAAGCCCTCCGGCAGCCGGGACACCTGATAGGTGTGGCTCAGCCAGCAGGAGGAGGAGGGGGACATGTTTTCAAACAGCCCCTCCCGCTTGTCCATGAAAACCTGGGCGCGGCCGTATTCCCTTTGGTCGGGCCGCGTGACCTGGCCGTTCAAAAGCACCGCCATCAACTGCATGCCGTAGCAGATGCCAAGCACCGGCACGCCCAAATCAAAAATGCCCGCATCGCAGCGGGGCGCGTCGGCGTCCAGCACGCTGGCGGGACCGCCGCTTAAAATAATGCCCACCGGCTTTAATTCTTCAATCTGCCGGAGGGACGCAGTATATGGCACTACCTCGGAATAAACGCTGTTCTCCCGCACGCGCCGGGCAATCAATTGGGTGTACTGGCCGCCAAAGTCCAGTATCACCACGCATTGGGTCGAAAGCATGGGGGCCGACCTCCTTACATAAACGCCTGCCATAGCCGGGCTCGTCCCCGGAATAATGGACTTACCTATTCTGCCACAAAACCGCATCTCCTGCAAGTATTCCCACGAAAAATGCAAAAGCATTTTCATGCTTCCGTGTATCAACAAAGTGGCTGTCGCCACTTTGTTGAGCTTTTCCCTCGCTGCACTGCAAAAGGCTGCGCCTTTTGCGGCCGTTTGCTCGGGCAAGGATGGAATTTCTGCGAAATTCCTTCGCAAACCACCATACATGTCGCTGGTTTGCGATCTTCAAATGGAGGGCTCCGGCCCTCCATTACCTCCCTGGGTTTTTTGATGGTCGGAAGCATTTTCATTCGTGATTGTCCTTTGTATTGCGCATAAAATACATCCTTTTGTGCCCAGGTCACTGAAAGGTGCAAAGAAAGGCCGTACAATCATCTTGAAACATAAACCGGTGTCCGCAGCAGATCTATGTAAAACTTCCCGCCCCGGCCCAAAAGCCGCCGTGTGGAAATGCTCTCCTGTTTCGGGCGTGCATATTTTCTGGTATACTGCCAAAAACGACATCCATCAGCGATGAAAAAGGGAGACATGAAGGATGAAAAACAGCCGGCGCTTTCTGCTGACCGTACTTGCCATAGCCATTATAGCCGTTGCCGTCTCGCTCACAGCCCAATGGCCGCCTTCGCTCTATCCGCCCAGGGCCACACCTACGCCTATCCCCACCGCAACGCCTACACCGGAGCCCACTGCGACGCCTACGCCGGAGCTAACCGCGACGCCTACGCCTGCGCCTGCCGCGGCGGCAGGCACCCAGGCCGTGCCGACGCCACTGCCCACCAACGATAAGGGCATGCCCTACCTGCTCGGCGACATTGAGGGCAGCCCCATGACCTTCAGCGATTTGAAGGGCAAGGTGGTATATCTCAACTTTTTCACCAGCTGGTGCCCGCCCTGCCAGCAGGAGATGCCCGATATCTTAAAGCTGCAAGAGGCCTACGGCGAGGAGCTTCAGGTCGTGCTCATCCACGTGCCCGACAGGGATACCCAGGAGGCCGCCAGGAAGTTTTTGAAGGATAACGGGCTGGATTCCCTGCGCATGGTGGAGGATGCCAATTTCCTGCTTACCACGTTTTATCAGCTGGAAGGCTATCCCCTGTCCGTGTTCATCGACAGGGATGGGTATCTTAGCACATACCAGCCAGGCGGTATGACCTATGAGCTGATGGAGGAAGCCGTACAAATGGCCGGCCTTAAAGCGCCCAATACGCCGTAAGGGAGGGGGATGTGCCTTGCCATCCGGTTTTGATTTCAGTACCGCGCCACAGCTTGTGGAATTGAGCTTCACCGCCTGGTCGGCCCTGCTGAACGGTTTTCTGGCCTTTTTGTCGCCCTGCATTGTTCCCATGCTGCCGGTGTACGCCGTATATCTGATGGGCGAAGGCCCGCTTCATCAGCGCGGCAAAGGCGCGCGCAAGCAGATTCTGCTGCGCATGCTGGGCTTTGCGGCGGGCTTTATACCCTTCTTTATGGTGCTGGGGGCGGGGGCCGGCGCGCTGGGCAGCCTGCTCAAGCAATACCGCGACGCCTTTCCCTACATAGGCGGGGCGCTGATGGTGCTCTTCGGGCTGATGATGCTGGGCGCGGTGCCCGGGCTTCGCCTGTTTTCCGTTAAGGCCGACGCAAAAAGCATAGCCGCCGGCGGGTTTGTGAAAATGATGTTGCTGGGTATTGTGCTGGCCATATCCTGGCTGTCCTGCACGTCCCCGTTTTTGTTCAACGTGCTGCTGATGGCCGCCACTGAAGGGAGCACAGCCGCCCGCGGCACATGGCTTTTGCTGCTGTATGCACTGGGCATGACCGTGCCGTTTCTTTTGTTCATGGCGCTGTACGCAAGGCTTGGCGCCATGCTTTCCTTCCTGCGCACCCATCAGGCCCTGATCCGCAAGGCGGCCGGAGCCGTGATGATACTGCTTGGCGTGCTGCGCCTGTTCAGGCTTATGTAGCGTAACCGGGCCGGGCTTTGCCAAACCGCATTGACGGGCATGCATACTGCCCGTTTTTTTGCGCCCCCTCGCTTACCCGCACCGCAGCGAAAGGCTTCACATAATCTGCTATAGAGGCGCGTATTCAACCGGCACTGCGCGCTGTGCTTTTTGAATCGAAAGAAAAAGGTGTTATGCATGGAGCAAACAGGCATGATCGCGGGCATCCTGGGGGGAATCCTCGGGGCGGTGGGCGTGGTGGCCAGCATTATTTTCGGCACGATGGCCTACAGGCGCGCCCATAAGCAGGATATTGCTTCAGACGCTTCCGTGGAGGCCACCCTCAAAGTGGATATCAATTATATCAAGGAAGGCATCGATGACATCAAGTCGGAGCAACACCGCACCGCGGATAACATGGGCCGCCTTGCCGAGCGCGTGACCCGTGTGGAAGAATCCGTAAAATCGGCGCACAAGCGGCTGGACCAGCATTTGGGCATACGCCCGGACGATGACGAAGCAAAACCCTGCGGCAAGGAATAAACCGAAAAAGCCGCTGTGCATAAAAGCGCGCCCCTGACAAAGACGGGGGCGCGCTTAGTGTGTCAACAAAGTGGCTGACAAAGCCGGGGGCGCGCTTTGACAAAAGCCGCCTGTCACCAATCTCCCCGCGCGGCATAAGCTTACAGCGGGAGGGATGAACATGCCGACGCAAAACATAAGCGCCACCATCGTGCCACGGGAACAGAATCAGGATTATACATATGAGGGCGTCCTGGTGCTCTCCGTAGAAAACCGCTACTTTACGGTGCGGCTTCCGGGGGGCGGCCCCGTGGAAACAGCCATCAACAGCCGCATTTCGATGCAGGTGGACGACCTGAACAGCTACGCCTCCACCACGCTGTATGAAAACGCCGTGGAAACATACCGGTATGCCACGGAGGAGGGCTTTCCCTTCAACCCCTTCGGGGCGGGGCTCTACTATAAGGTGACCTACAACCAGGATTGCTATCTGAGCATGTACAGGGACCAGTACGAGTACACCGGCGGGGCGCACCCCAACACGCTGCGCTACTCGGACACATGGAACCTGCGCACAGGGACGATGGTGCCCCTTTCCAGCTTCTTCGCGCCGGGCTCCAACTACCAGCAGCTGATTCTGGGGCTGATCCTGAAGCAGGCCGACAAGAATTATGCGGAAAACCCCATCTATTTTGAGGATTACCGAAAGCTGATTGTGGAGCGGTTCAACCCGCAAAGCTACTTCCTGTCCCCCTGCGGACTGGTGATCTACTATCAGCAATATGACATAGCACCCTACGCCACGGGCATTGTGGAATTCACCATTCCCTACAAGGCGCTGAAAAGGCCGCCCTCGTGCAGCCTATAGGATTGAGGTTTCGTGCCTGCGGGCACGACCAGGGCTTTCCTGCCCATCTGGCTCAATCGTCGCACTGCTCACTGCCATTCGCATTGCTTGTTTTGCCAGCCTCCTTCGCCTCACTTCATCCGCCCCTGGCGGCGCTTCGGCTTCGGAGCCCTGGACCTTCGGAACAAGGCGTTGAAGCGGCCGCCTTCGTGCAGCCTGTAGCGTTACACAGCGCCCAAATGGTCCAGCAATATTTTAAGGCCCATCAGGATGAGCACCGCTCCGCCTGCCAACTGGGCCTTTTTTTGATATTTCAGGCCGAAGCGGAAGCCCGCCCACACGCCGGCAAAGGAAAGCAAAAACGTGGTAACGCCGATCAGGGATACTGCTCTTAGTATATTCACCTGCAAAAAAGCGAAGGTGACGCCCACCGCCAGCGCATCGATGCTGGTGGCGACGGCCAGCAGAAACAGCCCTTTGATATCCTGCTTGTCGTTGCAGCAGTCCACCTCCTCTTCCTTGGAAAAGGCTTCCCTGAGCATGCTTGCGCCGATGATGGAAAGCAGCCCGAAGGCGATCCAGTGGTCGAAGGATGTGATATAGCTTTCAAACTGCCTGCCCAGAAACCAGCCGGCCAGCGGCATCAGCGCCTGGAAGCCGCCGAAGAACGCCGCTATGACAAGCCCCTGCCGCCTGTCCATGCGCCGCATGCACAGTCCCTTGCACAGCGCCACCGCGAAAGCATCCATCGACAGCCCCACCGCCAGCACAAAAAGCTCCGCCAATCCCATCCGCGCCACTCCCCATTGATAAAATAGCATGGCCGCTTCCGCAAAAAAAGACCCATGTACAGCGCATAAAGCCGTACATGAGTCTCATTATTTCAGACAAGCCAGGCGCGTACACGCTGCGCCAGTATGTTGACTTGCCGCGCAAACGCGCCAATTACTCCCCCATGAACAGGCGTAGTATAGCATGGTTGTCCAGGGCTTGTCAATGTGAATGGCGGTCATACGCAGGCGTGACGGGCAAAATCAGCCCTTTCCCATTTGCGCAAGCTTCGCGGCCACGTTTTGCAAATAGTTGCCCTGGGCCCACTCGATGCGGCCCTGGTCGCAGGCGGCGGAAAGGGCCGGGTCCATGGGCAGGCGGTCGAAGGTATCAATGCTGTACTTCTTGGCTGTCTCCTCGCCGCGGCTTTCGCCGAACAGGCGGATTTCCTTTCCGCAGTCGGGGCAGACGGCGTAGCTCATGTTCTCCACCAGTGCAAGTATGGGCACATGCATCATATCCGCCATGCGGGCGGCCTTTTCAACGATCATGGTCACCAGCTCCTGGGGCGTGGTCACCAGCACAATGCCGTTAACCGGCAGCGACTGGAACACGGTCAGGGGCACATCCCCCGTTCCCGGAGGCATATCCACAAACATAAAGTCCACATCGCCCCAGATGACGTCGGTCCAGAACTGCTTGACCGTACCGGCGATAATAGGCCCGCGCCACACCACAGGATCGGTGTCGTTATCCGTAAGAAGGTTCAGGGACATGACCGGGATGCCCGTGGAGGAAACCACGGGGAACAGGCCGATATCGCTGCCGGACGCCCTTTCATTGAGGCCAAAGGCCCTGGGGATGGACGGGCCGGTGATGTCCGCGTCCAGGATGGCGGCTTTATAGCCCAGCCGCCCAAGCGCCACTGCCAGAAGCGACGTGACCATGGATTTGCCTACGCCGCCCTTGCCGCTGACAACGCCGATCACCTTTTTGATGCGGCTCAGCTCGTGGGGTTTTTCCTGAAAGCTGGCGGGCTTTTTTCTGGATTCGCAGTCCGCCTTGCAGGCGGAGCAGTCGGATGTGCAGTTATCGGGCATTTACGGGTCCTCCTTTGGGGATTAAGTAAGCGGGTGCCTATTTCCCGAGAGCGGGGCATAGCGCGGGGAAGCGGTAAAAAATGCCGGTCATATCTTCCCCGACTGCACGGTAGCACAAACCCGCCGGGCTGTCAAGGGTTTAGGCCCGGTTCCTTTTTAAGGGCCATCCGCCGGCTCATGAGGGCTGTTCCGCCCCGCGTGGGGCGGGTCTGGCCCTGCGCTGCGCAATAAACATGCCCAAAAAGGTAAGGGAAGCGCCGAGCAGGGCGATGGGCGTGATTGTTTCATTAAGGATCATCGCGGCGGTGAGTATGGTGACCACAGGCACGATATAGATGTACAGCGTAGTCTTTACGGCACCCAGAATGCCGACGGCCCAATTCCATATAACAAAGCACATCGCGGAGGCCATAAGCCCCAGGAACAGCATATTGAACAGGTTCGAAGCGTTTGCAAGCCTTTGCAGGTTCAGTGTGAATTCCATGCGAAACGCCGCGGGTACCATGAACAGAAGCCCGTAGAAAAATATCCTGCGGGTGCTGCCTATGGTGTGATACCCAAGACCTTGAACTTTGCGCATGAGAACGGAGTAGAGCGCAAAGGCGAAGGCCGCCAGCAAGGCCAGTATATCCCCCAGGGGGTTTAGGCGCAGCACCTCATTGGCGTTGTACCCGATCAAAAATATGCCTGCAAGGGCAACAATGAATCCCAGAAAAAACTGGGGTCTGAACCCTTCACCCTTTAACAGAAAGTGGGACAGCACCGCCGTGAAAAACGGCGCCATGGACACGATGATCCCCACATTGGAGGCCAACGTATAAGTCAATGCGATGTTTTCCAGCAGAAAGTACAGCGTAACGCCGCACAGGCCGGCCAGGGCAAAAAGCAGTTCCTCTTTCCAGCCCTTTGTTTTGACGGCGCGCGGGTGCGCCAGAAACAGCGTAACGTAACCGATGGTGAAACGGCACACCAATATTTCCAGGGGTTTGAAATCCACCAGCAGGATTTTGGTGGAAATATAGGTGGAGCCCCAGATGATGATGGACAGCAAGGCCGAAAGATGGCCCATGGCAGTGGCGCGTTTTGAGTTCATTGCCCTTTCTCCTTGCCGTTTGGCACCTGCGCATCGCGTTCCTTCATAAAAATGCGCATATATTGCCTGGGCGTAAGCCCGATCAGCTTCTTGAAAAAGTTTGTAAAATGGCTTTGGTCGCTAAAGCCCGTCCTGTATGCCACCTCCATGGGCGGCATGCCCTTTTCCAGATACACTTTTGCATTGCCGATGCGCACAGCTTCCAGATAGCTGTAGGGGGAGATTCCCTTTTGCCTTGTAAAGGAGCGCAGGAAATGATATTTGCTCAGGCCCGCCATGGCGCACAGTTCGCTGAGCGTGATTGTTTTGGAAAAATTGTCCTCCAGGTATTTGCAAACCGAATCAAACTGCGCGGCCTGCTCGGGCACGGCCGGGGCAGGCTCCCGGTCGCATTCAAAAAGGAGCTGTTCAATGAGAAACAGGAACAGCTCCTCCTTTTTGAAATCCGCCGCCTCCAGGGTTATCATGCAGTGAAGCTCCCGGAGGGAGGAAACAAGATCACTGTTTAAGAGCACCGACTGCGAAAAATAAGGCAGGTACTCGCGGCCTGTGATTTCATTTACAATTTTTTGCATGACATCCGGCTGTATATTTATACTGTGGTAATCCATCGCCGTGCCGTCGACCTGTTCGCAGGTGTGGACATCCTTTGGATTGAAGATGATCATGTCGCCGGGGCCAATGATAAATTCCCTGTCTTTTAGCTGCACGTACCGCCGGCCCTTGTTGATATAGCCGATCACGTAATAGCCGTGAAAGTGGTTGGGAAACTTTTGCATGATTCCGCAAAGCCTGCAAGCCTCCACCTTCAGGTCAGGATCGTAGCAAACCGTTCTTTCTTCCTTCGGCATGCGGGTCACATCCTCCAAGCTTTGTACATCACCACCTTACCATAAGGGATGAATGTATTTCTTGCAAGATATTGCGCAAATAAATAAGCAGGGGCTGTCGCGCTAACGCCGCATTCTAGGCATTTTGATTCAAAGAGAAGGATTCCGCGCCTTCGGACGCCATCTCTTTGAAGCATGCCTGTCCATATGATTCCTCCGCACAAAATCTTTCTTCCATTATACCTGAAAGGACGGGAATGCAACGAAGGGAGGACGGGACCGCATGAAAGACCAGCGGGAAGGAGGCTTTTTGCGAAATTTCTCCTTACCGCACCCATTTGTAAAAAACCCGTATGGGGAATAACGCTCAAGCCCATCTGACGCCTGCAGGCCGCGCTTGACGAAGCCCGCATCCCGCTGTACCATACAGGAAAGATGCCCGCGGTTATATTCCCGGCGAAAGGAAGCATGCAAAATGAACTGGAACGGAAAACGCAAAGCGCTGACCTTCAGCTACGACGACGGCGTATGGCAGGACGAGCGGCTGGCAGACATGTTCCGCCGCCATCACATGTTATGCACCTTCAACGTAAATTCCGCCCTTTTGGGGGATGAGAAGGGGCGGTGCCTGAGCCTTGACAAGGCCCGGAAGGTGTATCGCGGCCATGAGGTGGCGGTGCACACCCTCACCC
>JAEWNM010000269.1 GCA_023392755.1 Bacillota bacterium | reverse complement strand
CCAACTGGTTGGCGCTCACCCTTTCCCCTGCCACCACGATATTCTGCCCCTGGTTGTACATAACCGGCTCCACCGCCTGCCGCGCATTCTCCTGGGCGATAGCGGTGGCCTCCTGGTCGATGACCATGTTAGGCTGAATAACCCTGCGAAGCAGAGGGGAAACCACATTTTGCAAAAGGCTTGTATCTGTCTTGTAGCCCACGATCTGCAGTATGTTGGAGATGGATTCGTTGATTTGCCCCTCGCGGATGGTGGTGTTCAGCGTATTGCGCACGGCGGCGGATACATCGTTGTACGCCTGTTCCAGCTTTTCGGAGGATACCTGCAAAAGCGTGATAAGCTGATAGTCCGCCAGGGTTATGGTGGTCAGCATGCTCCTGGCATAATCCAGTTCGCCCTGGGTATACCGGCGGGCGGCCGCGGTGCTCCCCTCCTGGGGGGAATCATCATTGGTCAAAAGGGTCTGACCGTACTGCTGCACCTTGCTCAGTTCCTCAAACACGCTGCGAAGGTCGGCCATCACCGTTTCGGTGACGCCATCCCTTGGATGGTAGGAGGGGTCAACCTGCCTTGCGGCTTCTTCCCTGCGCCGGGCGGTGGTTGTCTCATCCACCACATCCTTGGAAGCGGTGATGGTTTTGAAAGCAATGGCCCCCACCTTTAAATCAAAGCGTTCCGGCGCGATGGCGGCGCAAAACTGAACCACCAGCAGCGCTGTGCCAAGGGTAGCCACAAACACGCATTTGGCCCGGTTGGATTTGGCAGCCGCCATCAAACGGGTCAGGCTCATGCGCTCCTTCTTTTTCCGGCTCCCCTGCCGCTTGGCCATCATGGCTCAGGTCTCCTTCCCCCGTTTTTCATAGGTATCATATGCCTGCACAATGGCTTGCACAAGGTCGTGGCGCACCACATCCGTATAATCTAGCCGGACGATGCCGATACCGGACGTATCGCCAAGCACTTCCAGCGCCTCCAAAAGGCCGGAGCGCTTGCCAAAGGGCAAATCGGTCTGCGTGATATCCCCCGTGACCACCACGCGGGAATTGAAACCCATACGGGTTAAAAACATCTTCATCTGCTCTGATGTGGTGTTTTGCGCCTCATCCAGAATGATAAAGGAATCGCTTAATGTACGGCCCCGCATATACGCCAGGGGGGCCACCTCCACGACGCCGCGCTCCACCAGCTTCTGGTAGGAATCCACGCCCATCAGGTCATACAGCGCGTCGTACAGCGGGCGAAGGTATGGGTCTACCTTCTGGTTCAGATCGCCGGGCAGAAAGCCCAGCTTCTCGCCCGCCTCCACCGCCGGACGCGTAAGCACGATGCGTTCGATGTCCTTGTTCCTGAGCGCCACCACTGCCAGCGCCATGGCCAGATATGTTTTACCCGTGCCGGCGGGGCCAACGGCGAAGGTCAACACATTTTCCCGCACCATTTTGACATATTCCCGCTGACCCAGTGTTTTGCACTTGATTTGCTTGCCCCTGTGGGTGATGGCTACGACATCTTTGAGTATCTCGTCGATCAGATCCACTTTCCCGTCCCTGGCCAGAGCTATGGCATAGCGGATGCGGGAGCGGTCCACCATTTCATGGTTGCGAAGCATGTCCAAAAGCTTGATAATCACCATTTGGGCAAGCTCCGTCTGTACAGGGTCGCCCGCAATGCACAGTTCCGTACCCCGAAGGGAAACCGAAACGCCCGTTTCTGATTCTATCAGCGCAATATTTTGATCGTTAGTGCCAAAAAGCGACATATAGGCATCCAGCGTATCCACCGATAGCATAACCTGCCTGGTTGGGGGCAATAAACGTTCCTCCATTCTATCGGGCACAGGCGCTTCTACCGGGGCGCGCCCGCCACCCAAGGCATGGGAAGCGCAATGTCCGCCAGGATTTCCGCAATGGCAGTGGCTTCCAGCATCCTTCCTTCTATCATACAATAATCTACCCATTTGTCAACTGGTTCATGACCCGCGCCCAGTTTTTGAGAAAGCGCCCGAAGCGCCGCCAACCCGGCCTCCGCCTTCACATCCGCTTCCTCCCTGGGCACAACCGAAAGAGCCACCTCCTCATACGTTTCCCGGCGCAGATAGACGGGCCACCACGCCCCGCCGATGGGCCATATCTCCACCGTGCGGTCGGATTGCAGAAAATCCGGAGCCTGAATCTGCCCCACCTGAAAATACGGCGTATGCACCGCCTGTGCAACGGCTGTACGGCCCGTGGGGCTGGTATGCACCTCATCCACAGGGATGCGCACCTTAGCGCCCACCCACCCCCTGGCCATGGCAATACCGCGGGCCTTTACGGGCACTTTAGCCTCCCCGCTGCCCCGCTCCCAGCCGGAAATCAGCACCTGGCCGGCCCGAACGATGTCGCCCGGCTTGCACAAAGGCGTGCCTGCCAAAGGCATAAGGGAAACAAGGATGCCGTCCCTTATCGCTACCACATCCCCTGGTCCGCCCTCTGTTTCCACCCCCGGCGGAGGCACGCCAAGAACGCAGCGTATGACAAGCGCCGTTCCCCGGTAATACGCCTGTACCCAGGCCACCCTTGGCATGCGCCATTCCAGGCCGCTGATCAGGCCCTGAAGGGCGACGGTCCGCTTCCATATGCCCGGCCGGATATTCTGCTCCCGCAAATACAGCCGAACTTCGCTTTCATATGGTCCCGCATCCAGGATATCGATGCGCCATATGAATTGCAGCGATACGACAGCCAGAGCAATGCAAAGCACGAACCCCACAGCCACCGCCGCACGCTTTTTCAGCCAGACGCGGAAGGCGGAAAGCCTTTTGTGCTTCAGTCGTGTCAGCTTCCAGCCGCGCATGTCCGCCATCCCGGACAGCTTTGCATAATCCGCTTCCCCGCAAACACCTTCCACCGCTTTCAGGCCGCTCCGTTTCAGGTTCTGCAGCATGATGTTCTGCTCGCCGGCCAGGTTCATCAAGCGTTCAAGGCTAAGTCCTTCCATGCGGAAGGATATCAAGAAAAGTTGCTTTGCCGCATCCATCACGGCCTTTTCTCCTCCTTCCCGAGGGATTCATAGCCGACACGAACAATATCTCCCGTTACCACCGCGTCCATGGGTCCGTAATGGCTGATCTGCAGCCCCGCGCCTTCCACCGACAATATGCCGCAGGAAGTTTTCAGACGGATGATTCCCGCCTCATAGGCAAGTATGCCCTTATGC
>JAEWNM010000219.1 GCA_023392755.1 Bacillota bacterium | reverse complement strand
CCTTTATTGGCAGGAGCATATTGACGATACGGAAAGAAGATGGGCGCCCTTTTTGATGCGGAATGATGCTCCGAATAAGGAAAGGCTGCTGAGGCAGAAAAGGGAACAAAAGCTGTTGCAGCGATAGCCAGCCCAAAACGCCGGGAAGGCTATGCCGCAGCACGACAGAAGGCACCCTTGAGGGTAACAATGAATCATTGATAGTTGCAAGAGTGCTGTTTTCAGGCGGATAAAACGCATGGCTTGGCGGGCGATTGATAATCACCCCTACGGTGGTCAATGGATGACTTGACATCGTTTGCACGGACACTTCTTTTGAATACAATCATTTTCATAAAAACTTTTCAGTTTTGTGAACCTCCTCCGCCCGTTCTTCATCTATCCATTGACCGGTCAAATGAAAACAGGGGGCGCATTCATGACGAATGAGGAATTCGCCGGGCACATCGTTGCCATGCAGGAAACGCTGTACCGTGTATCCTACAGCATTCTGCATAGGCGTTGCGACCAGGAGGACGCCGTGCAGGAGGCTATCGAGAAAGCCTGGCGGCAAAGGGGAAAGCTTCGGAAGGATGATGCGATGCAGCAGTGGGTCATCCGCATCCTGATCCACGAATGCTTTGCAATGCTGCGTCGCCGCAAGCGCGAAATGCCCATGGATACGCTGCCGGAGCGGGAAGCGCCGCCGGACGCGGACATCGCGCTGCACGAGCTGTTCCTTTCCCTGGAGGAGAATTTGCGCCTGCCCGCTGTTTTGCACTATATGGAAGGGTATGCATTGAAGGACATCGCCCGCATGCTGCATTTGCCAACGGGTACCGTAAAATCCAGACTGCACAGGGCGAGAAAAAAGATGAAGGAAACGTATGACAGGCGGGAGGTGTGCAGGGCATGAACGGTCAGGAGTACAAAAATGCCTTTGGCAAAGCGCCGGAATCGTTTAAAAACCGCGTCGCCTACACGCTTACCCACATGGAGGAGGAGAGGAAAGTGAAAAAGTTCAGTCTGAGACTTGTTTTGATTGCGGGGATCGTTTTGATTTTGATGGCTGGGGTGGTGTACGCGGCCAGTACGGAATGGAGGCTTTTCAATTTTTTCAGCGGAATGTACGGCCGCACGCCGGGGGATGAGCTGCAAAAAGCGATTGAGGGAAACAATATCGCAAGATCCTATGAAACAGAGAAGCTAACGGTCGATTTGACGGAGGCCATCGCTGACGGAAAGTATATGTATCTTACTGCCGTCATCAAGCCAAAACCGGGTCAAAAGCTGCTTCTGCTGCCCATGGATGCCATGCCTGATGATTCCGTTGCCATGTGGACCGGGCGCCCTGGTGTGGTGAGCAAACCGGAAGATAAGAACCGTACCTTTCTTCAGCTTGCGAAGGAAGAGGGCAAGAAGTTGGTGGCTGTGAATCTGTGGTATCAATCAGGTGATATAAGCAACGATTTGGCTGACTTCATCCAGCTTCCGGACGGCGGAGTCTCGTTTGTAGTGGGCGGAACCATGGTAACAGACGCATCAAAACTGCCTGTCAGCCTTATCATGACCGAACAGGAGTTGACAGAGGAAGGCGAATATCTGGCTGATACGCAGACCAAAGAAACCTTTGCGTTCGATCTTGCCGTTACGCCTCCCATTACGCAAAAGACGGTGACGGGGAATCAAATCAAGGTACAAAACGCCGGTGCCTCCATTGACAGAGTGCAATTGACCTTGACACCCCTTACCCTGCATTATGAAATTTACTTTACCAAAGTGGATGGATCGGTTCCCGCTTATGAAAACACCCTTTGGTTCCGTTTCCTCGGGGAGGACGGCGTGGAAATACCCGGCGGGCTGTCTCTGACCGGCGGCCTGGAATCAAAGGACGATGTGCATTTTGTGCAGACCGGGTCCCTGCTTTTGCAAAATATGCCGTACAGCATCTGTCTGCAGGGATACAATCAGGATACAAAGGAAGTCTACGGGACCATGGAGCTGCCTGCAGAATGACCGTGAAAATGGAACGGTGCCATGACAATAAAAACCTGCGCTGACAGCAAGCGCAGGTTTTCGTTATGTTTCAGCATGCAATGCCCGATTTCTGTTGTCGCCTCCGCCTGCAAAAGCGGGATGCATCCTTCCCTCTTAAGGGGCATCTTCCTTTGCAGGCGGGGCATTTGGTATGTTAACCTTAATTACGCCGGATCCTGCGTATATATTATCGGCTCGCCGGTTGCCCGGCCACCGTCTTGTGTATAGGATAACCTGGCTTTATGAAGAAAACATGGAAAGAATGTGAACAATCGACGAAGTTTCCAGCATGTATGCGGTTTTTACATAAGTGAACATGCTGTTTTATAAAAGGAATAGGGGCTTCCGTGCTAAGGCTGCATTTTTGTATGGTATTATTCAGGAAGAAGGATATCGCGTCTTCGGACGCGACCAGAAGGCTTTCCGGTCGGTCCGGCCAGCTCAATAGTCGCATTGCGACTCTACCGCTTGCACTGCTCCTTTTCGCTTGCCTCCTCCACATCGCCCTATTCTGCCACTGGCAGGGGCGATGTTTCGGAGCCTTTGGAAACCTTTGGGGGCCATCTTCTTGAACAGTAATGCAATTATGCAACCAACATTACAGCCTTTATGCAACCTTTTAATATCCGCCTTCCATTTCTTTAAGCGCATCCGCTTCCTTGAGCGTACCCTCCTTTTCCCGGCGTATCGCTTCCTCCATAATGGCTTCGGTGGCGCTGACACCGCAGCGGGAAGCGCCGACGGCCCTGGCGGCCAGTACCGTATCCAAATCTCTTATGCCGCCGGAGCCTTTTACGCGCATGGTATCCGGCACACTTTTTCGCATAAGCTTCAAGTCCTCAATGGTGCAGCCCTTGGTGCCGTAGCCCGTGCTTGTCTTGACAAAGTCGGCCCCGGCTTCTTTGCACAGGCGGCAGGCCCGCACCTTTTGCTCCTCGTTCAAGTAGCAGGTTTCCAAAATCACCTTCACGATGCCCCCCTGCCCGTGGGCTTCGTTCACCACCTGGGCGATATCGCTCAATACATAGTCGTCATCCCCAGACAAAAGCTTGCCGATGTGGATGACCATATCCAGTTCCGTGCAGCCGTCTGCCAGGGCCTGGCGGGCCTCGAACACCTTCGTTTCCGTTTTGTGTGCACCGTGGGGAAAGCCTATCACTGTGCAGGGCTTTACATCGCTGCCCTTTAGCAGCTTAACCACCAGGGGCATGTCGCCGGGGCGGGCGCAGACGGAAGCCGTAGCGTATTTCAGTGCCGTTTTGCAGCCGCGTATGATATCCTCCTCCGTTAAAAAGGGCTGGAGCGTGCTGTGATCCAGCATCTTGGCGATATCCTTGGCGGTGATGGTCATGTAAAAAGCCTCCTTCACAAAAATGTGTATATTCCATACAAACCATGATAACAACTGCACAAAGGTGTCCATATAGTATGACGGATGCATTGATTGTTATCCATTCGCCGCCCGGCTTTCCATCCCCTGCCGCGGCGCAAGATAATCGGTCAGACAGCTTGCATTTGGCCAGCCCGTTCGTTTTTACCGGGAGATATTGCGCTTTCCCACAAATTCTTCTATAATTAGATAAATCTAGAATTGCTATGCTATCCTTCATATGGACCCTAAAATCGGCGCCAACTTATGCTTAATATGTGTGTCTTCACAGGAAGAAGGAAGAAACCGCTGTGGAATCTTATGTAGCACGGCAACCCATATTTGACAGGAAAATGGGTATTTTCGGCTATGAGCTGCTGTATCGCCGGAGCATGAACAATTTCTACGAAGGTACCGATGATAATCAGGCGACGGCGGATTTGATCAACAACGCGTTTTTGGTGATGAGGCTGCAAGACCTGACGGAAGGGACAAGAGCGTTTATCAACTTCTCGGAAGATATGCTGGTCAGGGAGATTCCCCTGCTGCTACCCAAAGACGCCATTGTCGTGGAGATACTGGAAAGGGTGCGGGCGTCGGAACAGGTGCTGCAGGTGTGCCAAAAGCTGAAGGCGCAAGGGTATATGATCGCCTTGGATGACTTTTCCTTCCAGGAATCCAGCATGCCTTTGGTGGAGTACGCCGATATCATCAAGGTTGAATTTTCCGTTGTGGATGTGGAGAGGCAGCGCCGCTTCATACGCAAGCAGAAGGGCCGTGTCAGGTTTCTGGCGGAGAAGGTGGAAACGAGAGAGGAATACCAAAAAGCCGCCGCCATGGGGTATGACTTCTTTCAGGGCTATTTCTTCAGCAAGCCGGTGATTGAAAGAAAAAAGGATATACCGGGCATACCCGCGGTCCCGGTCCGCATGATGGCGGAGCTGAACAGGAAGGAGCCGGACTATCAGACGCTGACGGAGATTATTGAAACGGACGTGAGCCTTTCCTACAAGCTGCTGCGGTTTGCAGGGTCGGTTTTCTTTGGTACCAGGGGCGACGTGTATTCCGTCAAGCAGGCGCTGATCCGCCTTGGCATCATCGAAATCAAGAAATGGTCCTATCTCATGCTGCTGAAAAACTTTCAGAGCACGGAGAACCGGGAGATGATCAGGACATGCCTCATACGCGCCAAATTCATGGAGCTGCTGGCCGTTGAAGCCGGCGGGGGGCGAAAGCACTACGATTATTTTCTGGCCGGCTTGTTTTCCTCCATCCATGTGCTGTTGGGCTGCACCATGGCGGAGGCTGTGAAGGAGCTTCCCATTGCCGCTGACGTAAAGCACGCCTTGCTGGGCAAGGAAAACGATATGCGCAAGGCGATGGACCTTGTGCTCCATTACGAAACGGGCCTGTGGGATGCGGTGGATTCCGATACGCTTGCCCCGGGGCTGGCCCATGAACGGCTGATGGCCATATATATCGAGGCTGTGCAATGGGTGGTCAGGCTGGATTTTTGACAGCAATATATCCGCTATGATGGACAAATGCTGCGCAAATGGAGCTGCGCGGCATTTTTTTGGCCGCGGGCAGCTTTGCGGCGGTATATGCTTTCCTTTTACGGCAATGAGAGACAACAAACGCCATGAGCATGCATGTTGTCAAAAGCCCGTGTATGGTAAGATGTTTTGTGAAAAGCTGCGGGGGAGGCGTTTTGATGCGCTATGGCTATTTTGACAATGCCGCGGGGGAATATGTGATCGACCGGGTAGACGTGCCCGTATCCTGGACCAATTATGTGGGTACCCAGCGGCTGGGCGGCGTGTTCAACCACACGGCGGGAGGCTATGTATGGCTGGATTCGCCCCAGTACCACCGCATCACCCGCTTCCGGCCCAATGGCGTGCCTATGGACCGGCCCGGCCATTATGTCTATTTGAGGGACGCGGAAACGGGGAAATACTGGTCGGTCAGCTGGCAGCCCACAGGGCTCCCGCTTACACAGGCGAAGTATACCTGCCGCCATGGGCTGAGCTATAGCAGGTATTTATGTGAATACGAAGGCATTTCCGCCTGCCAAACCATATTTGTGCCCAGGGATGACGAAGTGGTTTTGTGGGATGTGACCCTAAAAAACACCTCCGGCCGGGAACGCGCGCTGGATGTGTTCGGCTATGTGGAATTCTCCTTCCACCACATCGACATGGATAACCAAAACTTTCAAATGAGCCTGTATTCCGCGGGCTCCAGATTTCGGGAAGGGGCTGTGGAATACGAGCTGCACTATGAAGAGGACAGCTATCAATACTTCACCGCCAGCTTCCAGCCCGTAAGCTTTGATTGTTTGCGGGATGCCTTTATCGGCCCCTACCGCACGGAAACGAATCCCCTGGGCGTGGAAAAGGGTCAGCTGTCCGGCAGCTTTGAGAAAACGGGCAACCACTGCGGCACGCTGCATACCCATATCACCCTTATGCCGGGGGAGGAAAAGCGTGTATTGTTCATTCTGGGCCAGGGCGATTGCAAGGAGGCTAAAAAGGCCAGGGAGAAATACACGTTCCCGGCGGTGGACTTGGCCTTCAAAGCGCTGGCCGCCTTCTGGGCGGATAAGCTTTCACGGCTTATTGTGAAAACTCCCAACGACGGCATGAACACCAGCCTGAACCTGTGGAACCTGTATCAAAGCGAGGTCAACGTCATGTTCTCCCGCTTCGCTTCCTTTATTGAGGTGGGCGGCCGCACGGGGCTTGGCTACCGGGACACGGCGCAGGATGCCATGTGCGTGCCCCATTCCAACCCCGATATGTGCCGCACGCGCATTGAGCAGCTTCTGCGGGGCCAGGTGCGGGAAGGGTACGGCCTGCACTTATTTGACCCCGCCTGGTTCACGCCGGGCAAAAAGCAATCCTTTCAGTCGCCCACGGTGGTGCCCACGCCCGACAAGAGCCAAATGATCCAC
>JAEWNM010000196.1 GCA_023392755.1 Bacillota bacterium | reverse complement strand
ACCCTGCCAGTGGCAGAAATGGGAGGGGTGGAGGAGGCTGGCGAAACAAGCGATGGGAGCGGTAGCGAACCAGCGCGCCGATTGAGCCAGATGGACCACGGCCCTCCGATACCTCCCTGGGTTTTTTGATGGTCTGTGGCCGCCGGCTTTATCCGGCGGTCGCTTTTTTATGAATGGTACCGTGCCGAATATTGTAACAGATTTGAAATATGCTTTACATATTTAGCATAATATGGCATACTGTAGGTATATTTGCGGGAGGATTTGCATATGAAGCGCGTTTGGTACAGGCAATTGCTATGCATGCTTGCATGCCTGGCGCTTTTGCTGCCGCAGGCGGCGTTGGGGGATTATGCCACCCTTAGGATTGGTGACAAAAGCGATGAGGTGCTGCGCATGCAGCAGGCGCTTTTGGACATCGGCCAAACGCTGAAGGCGGACGGTATCTTTGGCCCCGCCACGCAGGCCGCTGTACGCGCCTTTCAGAAGGAACAGGGCCTGAAGGTGGACGGGAAGGCGGGCGACAAGACGCTGACGCGCTTGTATGAGCTGGCCGGCGGCGACGCGACGCAGCCCACGCAATCACCGGCGGCGGTGCCCCAAACGCAGGCCACCGCTCCTCCCGCGCCACCGGCTGAATGGACACCTCCGCCGGGGGCGGAGCTGGCTACGGTCACGGGCGGCAGCCTGAAGCTGCGCTCCGCGCGCAGCGCAACGGCCGCATGGAGAACGACCATACCCGACAAGGCTTCCGTTGCCGTAACAAGCAAGGGATCGGCCTGGTGTGCCGTAACGTATGGCAGCTTTAGCGGCTTTGTAATGACGAAATTCTTGGCCTTTGACAGCGTGCCTACATCCGCGCCGGAAGTGACGCAGGGTCAGCCCGGGAACCGGACGGAAGCGCCGGCGGCAACGGAAACGCCCGCGATAACAGAAGGCCCCGCTCAAACAACCGCTGCTCCCACGCCGGGCGTAACCCCGCCGCCGGGGTCGGAATGGGCCACGGTAACGGGCGGCAGCCTGAAGCTGCGTTCCGCGCCCAGCGCATCGTCGGTGCGGATTACCTCCATCCCCGACAAGACAAAGGTAACCGTGACCGAAAGAGGCGGGAAATGGAGCACGGTTGTATACAATAGCCGGACGGGCTATGTGATGACGGAGTTTTTGACATTTGACAGCAAGCCTGCACAGGCGACGGCCACGCCGGCGCCCGGCACCAACGCGCCGGTGGGCACGGCCGTTTCCGGCGTTACCGCCAGGGTGATTGGCGGCGTGCTTCCCATGTTCAGCCAGCCTGATACGGAAAACGGATTTATCACCTATATTCCGGACAATATGGTAATCAGCGTTTTGGAAAAGGGCGGCAAGTGGAGCAAGGTCACCTTCCGCTCGCAAACAGGATATGTGCTTACGGAATTTTTGGATTTTGGCAATCCCCAGGCCACCGTATCGCCCGCGGATGATGAAAAGGTATACAATACCGTGTACATCCCCTTGGAAACCAACTGCACGGCGGTGGTAACGGGCGGGAATTTGACCTTCTACGCGCTGGACGGCAATGGCACCGTGATGGGCACCATACCGGACAAGACCCAAGTGCACGTGTTCAAGATCGGTGATTTCAATAGCTGCGTCACCTACCAGGGCAAGGACGGCTATGTCAGAACGCAAGGCCTGACCTTTACGGAAGGCGGGGACGCGCCGCAAAACGCCGCCGTATCCTCCTCCACCGGCAAGACCATTGTGCGGGAATCCCAGTCCTTCACCGTCATGGAGGGAAGCTCCTGCGCGCTTACCCAAACTGAAGGCGCCCAGGTGCGCGACTTTTTCGGCGGGGACGACACGATTGCCATGCCCGCCCAGTACGTGGGCTACGCCTTCATCACAGGCTACAAAGCGGGAAAAACGCAGTTCACCATGGTGGAATATAATTCGGACACCGAAACCACCTATCTCACCACGGCGTATGTGACGGTGATCAAGCGCAATTACACCACTACATTCCGCCTGGATTACAGCCAAAACACCGCTTATGAGCGGGGTTGGGTGCAAACCAACGGGTATCTGTTCCCGGTGGGCATGGTGCATCATGTGAAAATCAAGATCACGGGGCCTGAGGCGGCGGTCACCTTCCGGTCCACCAATCCCAGCGTGGCCACGGTGAGCGCGGACGGCACCATTACCGCGAAGGCGGAAGGCAGCACCATTATCGTGGTGGCCTGCGGTGAGCAGTCCATCCCCCTGGATGTAACCGTCTATTCCGCCACAACCGGCGGCGGCATGAACGCCTGCGTGAATACGGAAAGGCAAGTGCCCCTCAAAATGTACAAGAGCCCCGACGAAAGCGCCGCGGTGCTGACCACGATTCCCTTCAACCGTAACATCCGTTTGCTGCAAAAGGGTGATGTGTGGTGCAAGACGTATCAAAATGGCTATACGGGTTATGTGAAGAGCGATAAATTGAGGTTCTTCTGCAGTTCCGTTATCGACGCGTCGCCCATCGTAACCCCGCCGCCCCTTAAGCCCGGGAAATGACCCGCAGGATTTTGCCATAGCGTTCGCCGCCTGCCGCAAGGCGCATGCGCCGTTTCGAAAGCATAGGTGCAAGCCATACTTTTGAAGCGGCTTTTTTTGCGTGAATCCGTTCTTGCGCAAATCTTACAATGCTATAGCAGGC
>JAEWNM010000156.1 GCA_023392755.1 Bacillota bacterium | reverse complement strand
ACCAGCGACATGTGCGGTGAGAGAGGTGAGCGCTGCCAGTGGCAGCAAAGGGCGAACCGAACGAATCAACCGAAACAAGCGGCTGTAAGCCGCGCCGATTGAGGTTGCGGAGGTTTGCGAGGAATTTCGAAGGAATTCCTTCCTTGCCCGAGCAAACGGCCGCAAAATGGCATCGCCATTTTGCAGTGTAGCGAGGGAAAAGCTCAACAAAGTGGCGACAGCCACTTTGTTGATTCACTGAGGGCGCCCTGTTTTAAGGGAGCCCCTTTTCATATCAACATAAGTAATCCGTTTTATTCTATGACATAATCCGCGCTGTACGAGCTTTCCCGGACCGCATGCATGTGCGCCTGCACCGGCAGGTGAACGGGATGGGTGCGGTAGCGGTCCAGCGATTCCATGGAATCAAACTCTTCCATCAGGCACAAATCGCAGGACCGTTCACTGTGGACGCTGTCGATCCCCACCTCCAGGGAAAGCATGCCTTCAATTTTTCCCTTCATCGAACGCAGCTTTTGCGCGGTTTCCTGAATATTCTCCGGGGACTTGTCCTTGAGCCAGAACATAACGATATGGCGTACCATATTTTTCTCCTTTTCAACACATTACTTTCCGGCGGCGTGCATTGACACCTGCCGGATTTCTCCATTATAATGCAAACGGACATGGGTGGCAATGCCCTAAAAGTTTCATGGAAACGGGGTTCAAAAGATGACACTTGAAATGGCGGCGCAAAGGGCAGTGGAGGAACTGCTCTTTTTTTCCAGGGAAAAGGGCCTTGTGGAGCCGGAGGATGTGCCTTTCGCCCGGAATCTTCTGCTGGATGTGATGCACATGGACGCGCCGGGGGAGGCAGTGACGATCGATACGCTGCCGGAAACGGCGACGGTTTATTTGGACAGGCTACTGGACGCGGCCGTGGGAATGAAACTCATTGAGGACACGTCCACCCAGCGCGATCTTTTCGGCGCGCGCTTGATGGGCTGCGTAACACCCGCCCCCGCCGTTATCAGGCGGGATTTTCAAAGGCTGCGGGAAACGCGGGGCCCTGAGGCGGCAACCCAATGGTTTTACCGGCTTTGCCGCGACTGTGACTATATACGCGTGGATCAGATCAAAAAAAATATCCGCTATTTTGCGAAAACAGGCTGCGGCGAGCTGGAAATCACCATCAATCTGTCCAAGCCCGAAAAGGACCCCAGGGAAATCGCCAAGCTGAAAAGCGCGCCTCAGTCCGGTTACCCCAAGTGTATGCTCTGCGTGGAAAACCCCGGCTACGCGGGCCGGCTGAACTTTCCTGCCAGGCAGAACCATCGCATGGCGCCTGTGAAGCTTGCCGGGGATGATTGGTATTTTCAATATTCGCCGTATCTTTATTACCCGGAGCACTGCATTGTGCTAAACGGCAGCCACGTACCCATGTCTATCGGCCCAAAGTCGTTTGAGCGGCTGTTTGATTTTGTAGACCAGTTTCCCCATTACTTTATCGGCTCCAATGCCGATTTGCCCATTGTGGGCGGCTCCATACTGAATCATGACCATTTCCAGGGCGGGAATCACATTTTCCCCATGGACAGGGCCGCAGACCTATGTGCCTTGCAAGCCCCTGTGCCGGGCGTTGCGGCGGCGATACTGAATTGGCCCATGTCCGTACTTGCGCTTGCGGGGAAGGATAAGCAATCGCTTATTGCCCTGGCTTTACGGGTTCTTGAAAACTGGCGCGGCTACAGCGATCCGAAAAGGGAGATACTGGCCAAGACCACAGAACCGCACAACACGATAACGCCTATTTTGCGAAAAACGGGCCGGGACTACCGCCTGATGCTGGTGCTCAGAAACAACCGCACCACGTTGGAGCATCCCCTGGGCCTGTTCCATCCCCACGCCCTGCTGCATCACATCAAAAAGGAAAACATCGGCCTTATTGAGGTGATGGGCCTGTTCATCCTCCCGGGCCGCCTGAAGGAGGAGCTCAAGCAATTGGAGGGCTTCCTCACCGGGGAAAAGCCGCTTGTCGTGCCCGATGGGCAGGACCCATCCTTCAAGCATTTTTCATGGGTTGCGGAACTTGCCGCAAAAACCGGCACGGGCATGACAAGCGAAGGCGCCAGGCAGGCGCTTGAAACAGCCGTGGCGGATGTATGCGGCAGCGTTTTGGCGGATGCCGGCGTGTTCAAGCAAACGGAGGACGGGTTACAGGGCATGCTGGCTTTTTTGAAAACGGCAGGCTTTGAATGCAGTGAATAGCTTGACGTGCAGGGTTGATGCCGTATAATGGTTATGCGGACAGGTATATTGACGCTGAAATTTCAGGCAGGAGGATATCAATGCCTAAAAAACCGGTTTTTGTGAAAGCGCCCCTGACGGACGCGTTTTTTGCCCCGCTTCCCCTAAAGGCGGTGCGGCCCCAGGGAGCGCTTTACCATAGATTGAAATCGGCCGCCCAATGGGTGGGGCAAATGGCCTGGGAGGATGACCGTCTTTTGGGGTACGCATCCCTGGCCCTGCTGACAGACGATCCGGCGCTGACGGAGATGGTGAAGGGCCGTGTGGAAACAATCCTTGCCGCGCAAAAGGAGGACGGCGCCCTCGAATCGGGAGCTGACCTAGCCGCCCAGGCCGCCTTGCTTCGCGGGCTTATCTCCTGGTATGCTGCTACGGCCGATAAGCGAGTATTGGTGTATCTTCTAAAGCGCCTTTTGTTTATCTCCCGCAACGCCGAAAAGCTTTTTGAGGACCTTGATCGTGCCGCGCTGACAGGGGAATATGGCTTTGTGGCCATCAGCCTGTACAACTGGACAGGCAAGGGCTTTCTTCTTCAATTTCTGGAAAAGCTTCGCGCGCTTTCCTTGGATTGGACAGGTTTTTTTCATACCTTCCCAGTGACGCGGCCGTTCCAAAAACACATTTCCCCGGAGGAGATGAAGCGAGGGCTTGCCTCACCTGACGCGCAGACACGGTCCTATTACCAAAAGCAGCAGATCATGGCCGATGGGCTGGCACTGGCCAGGGGCCTGAAAACGCCGGCGATTTTTTCCCGGTTCTCCGGCAGCAGCAAGGAAAAGGAAGCCGGCAAAATTGGTCTGGAAAAGCTGATGCGTTACCATGGCACGGCCCATGGCCTTTTTGCCGCGGAGCCATCGCTGATGGGCGGCGACCCTTCTTGCGGAATGGATGGGCGCGCGGCGGCAGAAGCCATGTTTTCCTTGGAGCAAATGCTTTTGACACAGGGCGGCGGCTGGTTTGCTGACGCCTGGGAAAAAATTGCCCTAAACATTCTGCCCGCCATGGAAAAAAACGGGCGCGTAAGCCCGTATCAGCGTGTAAACGGGCCGTTTCCCCCGGCGAATCCGCTGCCTTCGGAAGTTGGCCCCTGGGTGGATGCCTGGCTCAAGGGCATGACGGGCTATGCGTCCGGCCTTTGGATGGCGGCCAGGGATGGCGGCGTGGCGCTGATGGGCTTCGTGCCCTCCCTTTTGCACTGGAGGATAGACGGCACAGCCATATCCATCCGGGTGGAGGGTAAATATCCCCTGGACGGCGAGGTGACGCTAACCCTGCAAACGCGAAAGCCTGTCGCCTTCCCGCTGCACCTGCGCATCCCTGCCTGGGCCCATGGCGCCGATGTGCGGGTGAATGACGAGGGCGGCCAATGTGCCGGGCCCGGCAGCTTGTTTGTGCTGAACCGCACTTTTCATGACGGGGACAAGGTGCGCCTGTCCCTGCCCATGCAGCCCAGGCTGACCCGCTGGCACCATCAAAGCGCGGCGGTGGAATATGGCCCGCTGCTGATGGCGCTGCCAGTGGACGGGGAGCAGCCCTTGTGGCAGCTCGCGCTTTCCCAGCAGGGGGAAATGAAAGCCGCGCTCATGGAGGGACCGGGAGAGGAAAAGCTGACCGTATCCGCCGAGTTTTGGAGAATACCGGGCTGGACCCAAAAGGGCGACAAGCCCCAAATGCCTCCCATTGCGCCGGGTACGGAGGGGGAGGCGCTGCAACTCAATTTGACGCCTTATGGGGAAACGGTGTGCCGCATGGCCCAGTTTCCCGTGGCTTAGGGGGCGCAGCATGCCCGTGACCGACCTTCGCCTGGCCCCCATGGCAGGGGTCAGCGATTGGCCTTTCCGCCTTTTATGCTTTGAACAGGGCTGCGACGCCGCCTATACCGAAATGGTCAGCGCCATGGGCTTAAAGTGCGCGCCGCCTGACAACAAGGCTACCGCCCAGCTGCTTCAAACGCATCCCGGGGAAGGCCCTGTCTATGTTCAGATATTCGGCAAGGAGCCGGATGTGATGGCCTGGGCGGCTGCGCGATTGCAGGATACCGGGCGATACCGAGGCATTGACATCAATATGGGCTGTCCGGCCCAGAAGATTGCCGGCAGCGGTGAAGGCAGCGGGCTGATGCGGGAACCGAAGCTTGCCGCCGGTATCATGGAAAAGGTCGTGCGGGCAGTTTCCCTGCCCGTATCCGTCAAGCTGCGCCTGGGTTGGGATGAAAGCTCGGTCAACGTGCTGGAAATGGCCCGGCTGGCTGAGGAATCCGGCGTGAAGGCGGTTATCGTCCATGGCCGCACCCGCAGCCAGCAATATGGCGGCAAGGCGGACTGGGATCAAATCACCCGGGTGAAACAGGCCGTATCAATTCCCGTGTACGGCAACGGTGATGTGTTCAGCGCCGGTGACGCACAGCGCCTTTTAAATCAATCGGGCTGCGACGGATTGCTGATCGGCAGGTCCGCCATGGGCAATCCCTGGATATTCTCCCAGGCGAAGGCGGTTTTGCGCGGGGAGGAAGCATGCCTTCCCGGCATATTGCCTCGGGTTGAAACGGCGTTGCGCCACGCCCGTATGATGGCGGCCTGGAAGGGTGAAAACGTGGCTGTGCGGGAAATGCGCAAGCATGTGGGCTGGTATGCCGGCGGCTTGCGGGGTGCCTCCCGGCTGCGGGTCATGGCCAACACCGCCAAATCCATGGCTGAGCTGGAAGGTTTTCTTTTGGAATGGGCGGACAAAAACGCGGAGCTGGGGGAATTGTCCTTTTGATGCAGGGTTTTCCACTGCCTGATCGTTCCATCAGGTGGAGAATTCCGGAAGGAGCACAACGCAAATGACAAGACGCCATTTAGGCGGTTATGCTGGAAAAGCTATCGTTCTCATGATTGCCTTATGTTTCCTTATGTCCACCGCACTGGCGGAGGGTGCGCCCTCCCTGTCGCCCATGCTCGATGAATGGCTTGAGAGTATCGGGAACGGCGAAGCCGCGGATATTGCCCTGTCGGCTTCGCTCCATGCGCTTTCGCCCTATGGCGAACAGACCGTTCAGGCCATGAACCGCCTGCTTTCGGCGCTTAGCGTGCAAATCGGTTACCGGCAAAGCGAGCAGGTGGAAACGGCTAAAACACAATTGGCCATTGGAAACTCAATTGCCGTTGATTTTGCTGAGCGTACGGGAACCCCCCTGCTTGCCCAAACATCGCTTCTGCCCGGCATGACGCTTGCTTCCTCATCCGGGCCGCCGCTGAACCTTCTTTTGGGGCAGGAGATGGAGATTCCTTTCTGGGCGGCGGATATTCTTGATCCCAACGGCCTGGCGGGCAGTATCCAGCAAGCGCTCGGCGGCCTGGCCGTATTTATGCAGGAAAAAGCCGGCTCCTACCGCATCTCCTCCGCCGGCACAGCACGAAAGGCGCTTGTCTATACCGTGCCGGAGGATAGTGTGCAGCTGCTAAGGGACAGCCTGATCCTGTTTGCAAACCATTTGCATTGGCGGGAGGCGGCGGCGTTTGTGCAATCGCTGTCCATCACAGGCGACGCCGTGATTACCCTGTACCAGTCCGGGGAAGGGGTCAATATGGGCCTTGGCATAAAAGCTTCCGCGGGCTTTGAAAACGTTGTTCCTCGTAAGGTGAACTTCCTGTGGGCATTTTCCGCCAGGGATATGAATGATGTGCATACCCTTAGCATCAAGGCCCCGGCCATCAAGGGAGCGGACAATTTCACCGCTGCCGGGGAGCTGGCGCTGAAAACGGGGAAAAACAAGAACAGCCTCTATCTCAGCCTGGATATGAAAGACAAGCGGGATGGGAAAACCGAAAGAATTCAGTTGGATGGACAGTTGGATTGCTTGCTGGCGCAGGACAACCAGCGCCTGGAAGGGGAAATCGAACGGATTCATACCGACCCGGAAGGAGTGGCCCATTGCCTTACCATAAAGCCAAGCCTGCTTACGCTCAAGGTTGGGGACACATATTCCGCAAAGGGCAGCGTCCGCGTTCTGTGGGCCAGCGACAAATCCGTCCAAACGGATGTAACGGTTTCCATAAAAGCGGATAAAGCCCAGGACGTGCTCTGGGAAGAAATGGCGGACACCGTTTCCCTGGATGGGCTTGGGGAGGGGGAGTTGGCCGCCATGGTGGAAAAAGCGCAGGCTGCGGCGGCGGAGGCTATCTGGCAGGCGGTTTTGTCGCTCCCCCAGGATTGCCTTGAGCTGATTGAGAAAAATATCTCCCAGGATGATTGGGAAAGAATATACCGGGGGGCTTATCAGGTTGATCAATGACCGGGGAGGGATGGATGGTGAAAAAGCGTTGGATGGGGCTTGTCGTCGCGTTCCTGTTGGCTGTTTCGCCTGCGCTTTTGTCGGGCGCAAACGCGGAATCCGTTTTGCTGGAAAAGATGCGGCGGCAGCTGGATGCGGGCTCCGGCCTGAAGGGGACGGCTACGGTTTCGGGGCTTACGGGTATTGAAGGGCTTCATCTGGATGTTCAGTATATCCTGCAAAAGGCGCAAAGCCAGCTTCTGCTATCCTTGAAGGATGTTGGTGGGGAGCTTGCAAAGGCCGCGCTGTATGGGCAGGGAGATATGCTGGCGTTGGATGCGGGCTTTGCGTCCGGCAAGCTGTACAGCCTTCAGGGGGGGCTGGAGCAGCTTCTGGCCCGTTTGCTATACGGGGAAACAGGCGGGGATAGTACATCCCTGCTATCGGCCTTGCAGGGCATTATCACCCTGGAGGATGAAAAGGCCGCCGACCAGCTTTCTAAGGAGGCAGCGCCCTATCTGACCAAAGTGGAGCTTTGGATGCAGGGCTTTGCCGAGCCGCCCGTGCTGGAAAAGGATGAAGGCGGCGTTACTGTGCTGAAGGCCGCCTACCGCATACCCGCCGCGGCACTCAAAGCGGAGCTGAAGCAGCTTCTGGTGGACCTGCTGGCCGACGAAGCGTTGCTGCCGCTTTTGTGGAGCCAAATGACGCAGGAGCAGGCCAATCTGTACCTGAACCCGGCGCTGCAAAGCTTTTACTTTCAGGCGGTGGATGCGCTGCCGCTTCAGGGCGATATCACCATGCTGCGCCGCGTCTCCACGGTGGGGCAGCTGCTGGAAACGTCGCTGACGCTGCCCCTTTGCGGCCCGGATGGCGGAACAAAGATCTTGTCCTTTACCAATAAAGCGGCAGCCGGCGGCGATCTTACCGACTGCACCTTGGAACTTGAGGAGGGCGTTCTTCACTTTACCGCGCAGAAGAACGCTTCACCGTTGCAGGATACCGCGGCATATGCGGGCGTAATCCGCTATCTCCCCGCGGAAATGCCCAACTGGCAGGTGGATTCAACCGTGTCCAGGTACGCGGGCAAAGCGCTGTCGGTTTCCTATCAGGCGGTGTACACAACAAAGCTGGAAGCCGCGGATGCCCAGGAGAAAAGCAGCGAAAGCTATTCACTCTCCCTGGACCTTGCTCCCGACTGGAGCCACCTGGGTGAGGAAGCGACCGCGGAGGTAAAAGCGCAGTATATACTGACGGAACCGGTTCAAATCACGGCGTCCCTACAGCTTGCGAGCGGGCAGGCCCGCAACGCCGCCACATCGCTGAATGCGCAAATGCATGTTGTGAGCGGCGGAGCCGATTGGATGCTGGAGGGACAGTTGAAAACCACCCCGCCCTGGACCTTCCAGCCGGTGGACGTACTGGCCGCCGATAAGCTTCAAAGCCTGACGCAAGCACAGTTGAGCGCCCTTATGGCCGAATTCCTGGGCAAGCCCGCCCTCCTGCCGCTGCTGATCAATCTGCTGCCTTCGGATCAGGATATACCGGGAACGGTAGGCTGACGCTTGATAGCAAAAACTCCTCCGCATTACACAGCGGGGGAGTTTTTTTCGACGGCAAATAATAGGCTGAACCCCATTACATTTTCAGCGCTCTGCCGACTTGCCTGGCTACGGCGGCGGCGCCCGCCGCTTTCACAAGGTCCAGCGGCAAAAACATCAGGAAATAGCTGTTGACCAGTGTGCCAAAGGCAATGGGTTTTTTCTGGTACAGGGAGGCCAGCAGCGCCACATAGGGCAGCGCAACCGCATACAGGGCCAATACGCCCGCCAGCGCCGGCAACACGTAGGAAAAACGTCTGCCCTTCCACCGCTTGCGAAGAAACGCGGTAACAAACGCGGCAAATACAAACCCCAGCAGATAACCGAAATTGGGCAGCAGCACTGTCTGCGGCCCGCCCCCCTGGGAGAAGACGGGAAATCCTATAATCCCCAGCAGCACATAGGCGGCAATCGAGCCGGTGCTATATGCGGGGGGCAGCAAAAGCCCCGTGATGAGCAGGAAAAATACCTGGGTTGTGAATTGCATCGTCAGGAAGGGAAGGGGGAACCGTACATACGCGCCTACGGCCATCAGCGCCGCGCACACGGCCGATAGTGCCAGATACCTTGTTTTCTGCTGCATCAAAAATCCTCCGTAAACCCAGAATTGATAATAGGTTTACGCAATTATACCGTGAAAGAATACATCCGTCAAGCGCTATGCTTCTTTCCTGCATGTGGCTTGCATACATATGGGAAAGAGCCTCGCCAAAGGAGGGATCAGGCATGAGGGAGCAGCGCCTGGAAAACGCGCAGACAAAGGGGAATGACGGACGTCCCCACGGCATTTCCCTGGAAAACAGAAGCCGCGCCGTTTTGACCGGCGTTAGTGATGTGAAGAGCTTTCATGAGGAAGAGGTAATATTGGATACGGTCGGGGGGGAGATGGTGATCACCGGCAAGGGCCTGCATATTGCCAAATTCACCTTGGAGGAGGGAAGCCTGATCATGGACGGGCGAATAGACGCCATTGCCTATCAGGAAGGCGGAAAAACAAAAAGGGGCGGAAGCGTTCTCGGCCGTGTTTTCAGGTGAAAGCTATGGCGCCATTTTTTGAAACACATATCCAGGCATGGGTGTTTCTGGGCATGGTATATCTGGGGCTGGGGTTAGGGCTTGTCTATGACGGCCTGGGCCTTGTTAGAAGATCGGGGAAAAAGGGCTGGACCGTAGGGACAGACCTGCTGTTCTTTCTTCTGGCCGGTGCGGCGCTGACGCTGGCACTGGTCATCACCGGGCAGGAAGGGCTTCGTCTGTATGCCCTTTTGGGCTTGGCATGCGGCGGCATAATCTATCTTTTGGGTTTGCGCAGGCTGATAGCCGGCATTGCTTCTTTATGCAAAAAAAGGATCATCGTACCGTTTCAGGCAGCCATGGCACAGACAAAAGAAAGGAAAGAGCGCAGAAAAACGGAGCGGGCCGGCAGGAAACGGGCATAATGCGGCGAATATGTAAGAAAACGATTTGCATGGGGAGTGGGCTTGCCATGTTGAAGCCGCGCCGCGTCCGCTATTTGACCTTGCTTGTGGTGCTGGCGGTGGTCGGGATTGCTTTCACTACCGCCAACAATCACATACAGAGCAGCATACAGAGCATGACAAGGCAGGAAAGCCAGGAACGCATCCGCCTGGCCGGCTTCCAAAATGAAAAGTTGAATCTGGAGGCGGAGTTGAACGTCGCCGACACGGACGCCTACATCGAAAACCAGGCCAGAACGCGATACGGCTACCTAAAACCCGGTGAGCTGCGCTTTGTCATCACCAATCCGGAAGCGCTGTATTCAAGCGGGGGAACGGCCGTTCAGCTTCAGGTCGCCCAGGAAGGGGACAAGCCCTGAGTTTTCAAGCCGGAAAGGGGGTGGGGTTATGCGGGCAGCGGTAATTGGCATCGGCTCCAATTCCATCCGCATGCTGGTGGCCGATGTGCAGGGAGGCAGGCTCCATCAGGTTCTTCGTGACCGGGAAGGGACGCGGCTCTTTAGCGGCCTGGATGGGGACGGGAACCTTAGCCTGGAAAGCATGACCCTGACACTTGACGCCGTGCGCGCCATGCAGCAAAAAGCCATGGCGCTCCATGCGGAAACGATTCATCTGTTTGCCACAAGCGCCGTTCGCGACGCCGGGAATCAGCAGGTATTCAGCGGCCTGATCCAAAAGGAAACGGGTCTGGAGCTGGAAATCTGCACCGGGGAGAGTGAAGCGGCGCTTTCATTTTTGGGTTCAACCTTCGGGGAGCGGTCCGGCGTTATCGACATCGGCGGCGGGTCTACAGAGTATGTTATCGGCCGGGGGAATACCGTCGAGCGCGGTGTGAGCCTGCAAATGGGGGCGGTGCGGCTGTTCAGGCTGTACCCTGTCCATTCAGCGGCCGATGTCGGCCCGGTTTTGAATGCCGCGCAGAAAATACTCATGGAGGGAATAGGCCCTTTGCTCGCGGTGGGGCTGCCCAAGGCATGGGTAGGCGTTGGCGGGACTTTTACCGCCCTGGCCGGTATATTGAAGGGTATTCCCTGGACGGAAAAAACGCGGCTGCATGGGCATCATCTATCGCAAAGCCAGGTGGAAACCTGGCTTTACCGCCTGGCGGATATGAGCCTTGCGCAGCGCCTGGCCCTTCCGGGGCTGCAGCCCCAGCGGGCCGATATCATGATCCATGGCACGGCCATCCTTGCCGCCAGCATGCAGCAGCTGAATATTCCCTTGGTCCAGGTGTCGGAATTTGGCAACCTGGACGGATATATGAAGCAAAAGTATATCATCGGCACCGAAAAATAGGTGTCATACCAAAATGTTCACAATAATTTATCGAACTGTTGCTTGCCGTTTACAAGGGAGTTTAGTATAATAGCAAAAGCGACTTGAATTCGCACATAGAATAGGAGAGAATTCCATGCGCAAAAAGGCGATATTGGCCTTCGTGCTGGCTGCGGTGCTGCTTTTGTCCAGCTGTGCTTTGGTGGAAAAGGACCTGGCGGTGGACAATGCGACTGTCATCATCCAGCTGGGGGATGAAACCATTTCCAAGATTCAGGTGAACAATGCTTTGGAGACTGAACTGTACTATCAGGCGCAGTACTATTCCATGCTTTACGGCACGAGCATTGACACGACTGATCCCGAAATCCGGGCCAATTTGCTGGACAGCACGCTTGATAACCTTGCACAGCAGCTTGTACTCCGGCAAAAAGCACGCGAGCTTGGTTTTGAGACCTTTACCGCGGAGGAGGATACTGCCATCCGCGAAACGGCCCAATCCAACATGGACAGCGACAAGGAGGCCGTCAAAGCAGAATTTTTTGCTGATACGGCCCTGGAGGGGGAAGCGCTGGAAGCCGGAATTTCCCAGAAGATGACGGAGCTTGGCCTCATCTTTGACCAGTATTACGAAAGTGCCAAGGCGGAGGCCGCCCAGAAAAAGCTTCGCGATTCCGTCATAGCGTCTGTCACCGTCACGGATGAGGAGATTCAAACGGAGTACGACAGCCGGGTGGCAGAAGGAAAGACATCCTATGAAAGCAATCTTTCCGCTTACGGCTCATCGGTGAACAGCAACAGGGATGTATTCTATACCCCCGCCGGCTATCGCTACGTCAAGCACATCCTGCGTAAGTTCTCCAATGAAAATACGACGGCGCTTACCGATCTTCAAACGAAAATCGGTGGCAAAACCAATGAAATTGCAAGCATAGATACATCCATTTCCGGCTTGCCGGAAGGCACCGCGCAGGATGATCCGGAGCGGGTGAAACTGACTGCCGACAAGGCTGCGCTGGAGAAGGAAAAAATCGACCTTCAGGTGCAGTATGACAAGACGCTGGAAGATGCGTATATCGCTCTCCAGCCTACGGTGGACGAGGTTTTAACCAAGCTTTCTGCCGGCGAGGATTTTGACGCGCTGATGGAAACCTACGGCGAGGACCCCGGCATGAAGAACTCACCCCAGAAGGAAAACGGCTATGCCGTGTGCCAGGACTTTGCGGATTTTGATCCGGCCTTTACCGGGGCTGCCATGGCATTGGCGGCGGTGGGCGATGTAAGCCCCGCCGTACGTGGCCAAAGCGGCATCCACATTCTGAAATATGTGTCCGATATCGCCGAAGGCCCCGTGGCGCTGGAAGCGGTAAAGGAAACTGTCTCCGCCGAGATTTTGTCAACCAAGCAGAATGATGCTTACAGCGCCCAGGTAACCGCATGGGTGGAGCAGTCCGGTGTGAAGATTTTTAAGGATCGGATGAATTAAAAAGGCAAAAGGTGGGCGGCGCTCCGTACAACGGAGCGCCGCTTTTTTGGTTGCTACATGTCTTCCGGCGCGTTTTGCACCAGTCTGAGCGCTTCCAGCAGCCGCTGCTCATGAACGATTTCCCGCTGGCGCAAAAAGCGCAGCACGCCGCCGGCGTCGGGGTCATCGCAGTGGGGCAGAACGCGCTCAAAGGCGCGCCGCGACTGGCGTTCTGATGCAAGGTCCGCGTATAGGCAGGCTACGGGGTCCACGCAATCGGGAAAGCCGGAACCTGGGATGGAAGGCGTTTCCATGCTGGAGGGCCATGCTTCTATGGCCAATTCCCGCCGCTGGTCCGGGGGCAGCCTTCCGGTCAGTTGGTATAAAAGGGCGCTTAGCATTTCCCCGTGGGCCAGCTCCTCGGTGGCAAGGTCGGTGAGCAGCGCCTTGGCCTCCTTCCTTGGCATACTATGACGCTGGTTCAGATAGCTGAGCGCCGCCAGCCATGCGCCCTCCGGGCCGCCGCACTGTGTCAGCAGCATGCGGGCCAATGGCAAATTCTGAGCTTTCACATGGACCGGATAAGGCAATTGCTTCTGATACAGCCACATGTTCAGGCCTCCTTTCCGGCGGGGGCGGCAATTTCCCAGGGCCAGGGCCCTTCCACCCAGTTCCAGCAAAGGGGGCAGGAATCCTTTCGACCGCCGTACAATGCGCAGGCCAGGTAGCCATAACCGCCGGGGCAGCGCTCACAATAGCCGTGGTATAAGGCCAGCGCTTTTCTGTCGCAGGGATGGGTATTCAGATACAGCCGCATTTCCCAGGCTGCAAAGGGTATGGCATGGGTGAGTGTGGCCGCCTTGGGTAAAGGGGAAGCCTCACCCGAGGGTATGAACAGGCCGGGAAACAGCGTGCCATGCCGCAGCGCCTCCCTGGGTGGGAACAGGGTTTCAGGGGATTCCGGGGGCAGCCGGTCCGCATCCTCGGTGAATGTGTGAGCTGCGGAGAAGGCAGCGCCGCCAGTCAGAGTATCATTTTGCTTCATGGGCATACACCCTTTTTCGGATTTACAGGCAAACGTCATACGGCCTGTAGTTTATTGTATGAAAAAGGCGGGCAGTAGTGACGTGGGCCAAAGGCGGTGCGCGCGGCTTAGGAGCGTGCTGCATGCATCAAAGAGAAGCACAAAAAAATCCAGCCGGTTTGAATGGCTGGACTTTTCACATGCGTTGAGAAAGCACGTTTCGTCAGTCGCCGGCGGAAGCGGAAGCTGCCGGGGAGGCCGGCTTTTTCTCTCCGAACACCAGGCTGATATGATCCTGTGAAAAGCCCTGTTTCTTTGTAAGCATGCTGACAAGGGGCACAATCAGCAGTCCCACGCCCATAGCGCAGGCGCCGCTGATGGGAGCCAGGGAAAAGTTGCCCGTCACAAGCGGCGGCAGCGCTGATGTCAACGCGCCGCATACGACCCCGGCATAGACGCCGGCCTTTGTGACGCCCTTCCACAAAAGGCCGTACAGGAACGGCGCCAGAAACGCCCCGGAAATGGTGCCCCAGGAAAGGGACATCAGGGAGATAATCGGCGTGCCCTGCATAAGAAAGTTCACCGCAAGGGAAAAAACAACAAAGGCAACGCACAAAACCCGCATGATCATCGTGGTGCGCTTTGTATCCATCTTCGGGAACAATGCGCCCAGCAGGTCAATGGAAAGCACTGAGGAGGAGGACAAAACCAGTGCCGTGAGTGTGGAGATGCTAGCGGAGAGGAGCAGCACCACCACCAGGCCCAGGAGTGCGTCGGGTATGCCTACCACCGTCTGGTCCACCAGCATGGTGGGCATGATCTGGTCAGGAGCAGCGGGGCTTGTTCCCAGCTTGTTGAAAATCACATGGCCGAAGCTGCCGGCAAAGTATGCGCCGCCCGCAATGATCAGGCAAAAGACTGTGGATATGACGGTGGCCCGCTTGATGGAGGAGGCCTCCTTGATGGCAAAAAACTTGTGAATCATCTGCGGCATGCCCAGCACGCCAACGGATGTGAGCACCACGTTGGAAAGCAGGAAAACCCCTTGCCCTTTGGGGGGGAGCAGTGTGTTCAGGCCGGGGCCGCCGCCCATCGCTTCGTTGCCCAGCGCGGCAAGGCCTTCCGTCAGGCCGCCGGCACCCCGGACAATGTAGAATACCACGGTGGAAATGCCGGCCAGCATGATAATCCCCTGTATGAAGTCGCTGACGGCGGTAGCCTTGTAGCCGCCCAGAAAGAGGTACACCGAGGATAGAAGCGCGATGCCGATCACGCACCAGGTATAGTCAAATCCCATTGCCTTCTGGAACATGATCCCCAGCCCTTTGTATACCGAGGCGGAATAGGGCAAAAGGAACACGAAAATGATCAGCGAGGAAAGCACTTTAAGCGTTTTGGACAGGTACCGCTTTTCCAGAAAGCTGGGAACGGTGGCTACACCCAGCCTTTCGCCCATCAGCCGCGTTGGCTTGGCCAGCAGCCCCCAGCCCACCAGGCTTCCCACAAGGGCGTTGCCGATGCCCGCCCATACGGCGGACAGGCCTGTATTCCAGCCAACGGAGCCTGCGTAGCCCACAATGATCACGGCGGAAAAATAGCTGGTCCCATAGGATAACGCGCTCATCCAAGGGCCAACCTGCCTGCCGCCCAGCAGAAAATCATTGAGGGAAATGGATTTTTTGGCGGTGAAGATAATGACCGTGACCATCATCAGGGCATAGAGAACCAGAACTGCAATCTTCACTTGGGGCACCCACCTTCCATACTACTTGTCCCCGCAAACAACGGAGACGCCTTCTTTTTACATTATACAGGAAACAACGCAAAAGGCAAGAGGTTTTGCATCTGGCATGATTTGTGCGCTCTGCCCATAAGTTTAGTAAGCATGGATGCAAGTATACGGCGGCGTATGGTTGGGAGGGGCGGCGCATGAAATGGCGGGAAAAGGCGGCGGACGTGAGCGGCATTCCCGAAGATGTGCTCATGGGCTGGCCCAAACTGGTCTGGTACGGACGGCGGCGGCTGATTG
>JAEWNM010000070.1 GCA_023392755.1 Bacillota bacterium | reverse complement strand
CCCTCGCTACACTGCAAAATGGCGATGCCATTTTGCGGCCGTTTGCTCGGGCAAGGAAGGAATTTCATCGAAATTCCTTCGCAAAACACCGCACATGTCGCTGGTTTGTGATCTGGAATCAGAGGGCCTCGGCCCTCCGATACCTCCCTGGGTTTTTTGATGGCCTGAAATGCGGGAACGGCGCACGGCCGTTCCCGCAGCGGAATAAACCGATTATTTGGCGCGTTCGATCACGGCACCCTCCGGGAGCTTGAACAGGTCCAGCTGTTCCTGGGTAAGGGCTTCCAAAGCCTTGTTGTAGCGCGCGTCGCAATCCTCAAGCACAGCCTTCACATCGGAACCGGCCTGGCCGGACAGGAGGTTGACAAGCACTTCGCGGTACGCAGGGCCTTCCACGGTAATCATCGTGTCGGGCATGGGCTGCATGACGAATTTCTGTTCGATATTGGCGAATTCGGCAAAGCCCTTGGCATCCGGCTGCTTGGCCGCCATATCGATGGCTTCCTGGCGGATAGGCACATACAGGCCCTGCTCGTACATCTGGGAGGCGCATTCGTCGCTGTAGAAGTATTCGTACACGATCATGGCCTTTTCGGGATGCTCAAGAACCTTCTTGCCCATGACCAGCAGCTGCGTGGGCTGCACAAACTCCTTATAGGCGGAGCCTTCCTCGGTGAAGGAGGGTTCGGGCACAACAGCCCAATTGCACTTGGCGGGGAACTGCTCGTTATACACGGCGGCGTCAAAGCTGGCGGCACCCATGATGCCGATGCGGCCTTCCGCGAACTGGGCGCGGACACCGTCGCCATCCAGGCCTTCAAAGCCGGGGAAAATGCTGCCGTCCTGCGCAATGTTGTACAGTTCCGACACCATGGGCTCCAGGGCGGTGAAGTTGAACTTCCCGGCATTCCAGTCGTATCCGTAATGCCCAACGTTGGTGCCGGCGGGCATGGTCAGATAGGAGCTGAGCGTCCACAGGGATTTGAGCGACAAGCCAAAGCCATACGCCTTGCCGGCGCCGGTCTCGGTGATTTTCTTGGAATATTCGCGGACGTCGGCCCATGTCCAGCCGTCGTAGGGCACTTCCAGGCCCGCCGCCTCAAACAGGTCGGTGTTGACAACGAATTTGTAGGTTGTAAGGTTATAGGGCAGGGTGTACACTTCACCGTTGAAGATATGATACTGCTTGGCCAGGAGGCCGTCATACCTGGCGACCATCTCGCTGCCGCCCGGCACGGTGGACAAGGGCACCACATAGCCGGCGTTTACGAAATCCTGCATGAACTTGGTGTCGGCGCGGAACATATCGGGAGCTTCATCCGCCTTGGTGGCGATTTGGATGGAATCCCAATAGCTGTTCCCGTACACGGTATACTCGATATAAATTCCCTTTTCCTTGCCGATGGTGTTGTTGAACTCCTCCACCTGCTTGACGCGCAGTTCCTTTTCATGCGCGTTGTCGGACCAAACGGTGATGGTCTCCATTTTTGTCGCTTCCGCCATGCCCGTGTTGAGAACCAGGCAGGCCAGAACAAGCGTCAGAGCCAAACCCAAAGACAGAGCCCGTTTCATGATTTTCCCTCCCAATCAATTTTTCCCGATTGATGATGATATTATTGTAACGTAACACATGAAAAGCACAAGATTGATTCTGTTTCCAACCTTCAAGTACCAAAATGCAAAAAACAGCGCCTTGGGTTGTATGTTTTATACAACCCCGGCCCGTTTTCATTACTTGTCCATTGACATTTTGAACTTCCGCCTGTATGGTTATCGCAGAAAACAGATAATAGGAAAAGCGATTTGCACGGAGGGAGGAAAACACGCGTGTCTCTGACTATTCTGTTTATGCTGCTGTTTTCCCTGCTTTTGCTGCTGTGGGATTACCGCAACAAATATTACCTTCTCTTTATACTGATGATGCTTGGCATGTCCGTAGCGATGACGACGCTGCTGGTGGAAATCTCCAAGATAAGCAACTATCTGGTGCCCGCCAATTTCATCTATGGCACGCTGGAAACCAAGATATACCGCCTGCTCAACTCCTTTTTCCGCATCCCGCTATCGTCTGTGATGACGCTTCGAAACACCGGCATCGTTATGTACCTTACAGCCATCGTTTTTTTCGTGTTTTCATTCCACAACAGCATCCGCCACAACATGAGCGAGAAGTCAAAAAAGGCGGCATGGCCGCGGTATGCGCTGCTGGCCAGCTATCCCGTGCTTTTCTTTGTGTTTTATCACCCCGAAACGGCTTATGCCCTGTACGTCCAGCACCACATGCTGCAAGGCGCGTCCACGCCGCTTCTGGTTAGGATGCTGCCGGCCCTGGATATGATGATGACCAGCCTGGCGCTGATTTACCTGGCTTATCCCATCGTATACCTTCTGCGCAATTATCTGAAAAACAGCATCACCTTCTTTTCCGAACAGCTTGTGAGCCTTGCTGTCAGCCTTGGGCTGCTGAACCTCATTTTCTTTTCGATGTTCTTTACGGGCGAGTTCCGGCCTTCGGCCGGGAATGTTTTTCAATACGGGTTCTGGCGCTACCAGCTGTCCACCCAGGTCCCTGTGCTGTATACCACCTTTTTGCCCATCATCGCGCTGGTAATCCTCGCGTTTGTATTCTTTATCGTCATCCGCTTCCACACGGACAACCTGCTCAACGGTTTCAAGGCCCGCGGCATACGCCGCAACCTGAACGCGCTTTACTCCAACGTGCGAAACGTGATGCACAGCAAGAAAAACCTGATATTCAACATCCGCATTCTGGCCCAGGGCGCCATGGAGAATAACGGCAGCGCGGAGGGGCGCGAGCAGCTTCAGCAAATTCTTGACATATGCGACGCGAACCTTTCCGACATCACAAGAACGCTCAACAATATCCACAACATGAATGTGCGCGCCATGAACCATAATTTTATAGACGCCATCGAGGGCGCGCTATTGGAGCAGTCGAACCCCGAAAACGTGGTGATCGAAAAGCACTTTCAGCAGGACAACATCCCGCTTCGCTTTGACCTGTACCAGATTACGGAAGCCATCGGAAACATCATCGGCAACTCGCTGGAAGCGCTGGCCGCCAGTGAGCAGGAACATCCCAAAATCACGCTGACCGTGTATACAAGCAACAGCTGGGTTTATTTCTCCGCCTCCGACAATGGCTGCGGCATCCCCAAAAGACTGCTGAAGAAGGTTTTCCGCCCCTACGTATCCACCAAGAACAAAAAAAACAGCTGGGGCATTGGCCTATCCTACGTTTTCAGTGTTGTCAAAGCGCATTACGGCCACATTCGCATAAGGAGCAGGCAGGGCGCCTACACCACCGTCGAATTGCTGCTGCCCCGCGACAGATAAAGGAGTTGTTCTAATGATCCGTGTCCTCATCGTGGACGACAACAAGGACATCCGGCAATATTTCCAGATGATCCTGGGCCGTGAGGCCGATCTGGATGTGATCGCCACCGCCGCCTCCGGCAAGGAAGGCGTGCAGCTTGTTCAGGAACTTAAGCCGGACGTGGTGCTGATGGATATACAAATGGAAACCGAGACGGCAGGGATTGCCGCGGCGCAAAAAATAAAGGAAACCGCGCCGGCGGTGAAGGTTATCATCCTCACCATCCATTCGGATGATGAAATGCTTTTTCAGGCGTATAACGCCGGGGTGATGGACTATATCGTCAAAACGGATTCCATCACGCAGATTGTGAATTCCATTCACAACGTGCACCAAAACAAGCTCATGCTGCGCAGCGACGTCGCCGAAAAAATCGTAGCGGAATTTACGCGCATGCAAAAGCAGCACACCAGCCTGCTGTTTACGCTCAACATTCTCACGAAGCTGACCAACAGCGAATTTGAAATTCTGCGCTGCGTTTACGAAGGCAATTCCTATAAGGATATCGCCCAAACGCGGTATGTGTCACAGGCGACGATCAAAAGCCAGGTGAACAGCATTTTAAAAAAATTTGACATGCTCCGCATGAAGGATGTGATCGAAATGCTGCGGAACATTGATTTTGAGAAAATCTACCACACCAAACGGCAGTAACCCATATCAGGGCTTTTCTTCATGCTTTACATAATCCAAAGTGACTGAGCCGTCATCATGATAGATGACGGCCTTTTGGCAAAGCGCCAGCTGATCGATGGCCTGAAGGAACGATTGCTGCGAGGGGAACAGGGGCGAGGCGTTTGAAATCACCTCTTTGGCCGCCTTGGCATCTTCGCCCAGCAGCCGGACGGCGGTGGCCAGCAATGCCTTTGCCGCCAGCACACAGGCTGTTTCCGGATCGGAAACAACGTAATTCTCGCCGTGGGCGATGCCCGTGGCTCCCCGGACAAATGGATGGATTGCAGGCATCACGCAGGAGATATCCCCCATGTCCGTACAGCCTGTATGCCACGCGCCATCGAGCATAACATTATCCGGCCCCGCAATGGCTTCCATGGCCTCCGCCGCGTATTTTGACAGCAGCGTATCATTGTGAAGCGGCGAATAGCCCGGAAGGTCGTTCAGCATCACATTGGCGCCAAAGGCGGCGGCGCAGCCCGCCAGCGCACGGTTGACCCGTATGTTGACATCCTTAATGGCTTGCATGGAAGCGCCCCGTACATATGTTTCGATCTTTACCCTATTGGGAATGGCGTTAACCGCCTGCCCGCCGCTTGTGATGATGGGATGGAACCTGATATGCTCCTCATCCCTGAACGTCTCCCGCAGCGCGTTGACGGCCTGTATGGCCGTATTGGCGGCATACAGCGCGTTGACCCCCTCGTGGGGCGCGCCGCCTGCATGGGCCGCCACCCCCAGATACGTTATGTTTTTCACCAGGCATCCGTTGCCGCCCCTGGAAATCAAGAATGCCGGCCCCTCATGCGTGCCAAGGTGGATCATCATCGCCATATCCACCCCCTGAAAAAAGCCGCGGTGCATGAGTTCCACCTTGCCGCCCATATACCGGATTACACCCTGGCGGCGAAGCTCCTCCCGGTATTCTATTTCGATCAGCTCTTCGGCGGGCACTACCATCAGCCGAATGGACCCGCACAGGCCCTCGAGCGCGCCGGGCTCTTTCAGCGCCGCCGCCACGCCCAGCAGGGCCGCACATTGAGCGCTATGGCCGCAGGCGTGCACGGCACCGGTTTCCTTGTCCGCCTCCGGGTGGGAATGGCAGATAAGGGAATCCAATTCCGCCAGCAGGCACAGTTTGGGGCCGGGGTTCCCCGTATCCACATCGGCATAAAACCCCGGTATGTTCCCTGCCCGGAAAAGCGTATAGCCCAGCGCCTCAAACGCCTGTTCCATATAAGCGGAAGCAAGCCATTCCCTGTACCCTGTTTGAGGGTGCTGCCAGATGTATGCCTGCGCGCTTATGATTTCCTTCCGGTGCTTATCAATCAGTTCCTGTATACATGCCGCATTTACCATATCATTCTCCCCTTTGCACAAAACCCCATCTTTTCTATTTTACGCCATATATCTGGAAATTACAACAGAAAAGCAGCAAAAATACAATCGAAATGCATTTTCGACCTTCTATCCCGCGGTCTACCGCCGCATCATTGCGGTATCCCCGTATGCCACTCTTTAAAAATGAATTTTGTTGGCGTTTTACATGCAAATTTATTGACATTGGCAACTTCTGCCGCTATAATACGGTATACTCTTCAAGGGATGTGGCTGTCACAAAGCACATCGCATGCAGCCAAGCTCTGGGAAGAACCACAAACGCATAAGGGGGAGAAAAATCACCATGAAGAAGCTTACCGCGGGCCTGCTGGCGCTCATCCTGGCACTGTCCCTGTGCTTTAGCGTGACAACCTCGGCGTTCGCGCTGGGCGACACTGTCCGCTGGGGTGTGTACAGTTCACCCAAGGGGTGGTTCCACGCCGGTATCTACACGGATATGTATGACTTTTATGTTATGCAGCTTACCCAGAGCCCGCTGATTCTGCAGGATGAGACCAGCAGCGAGCTTGCCTACAAGCCGTACCTGGCGGAAAAATGGAGCTTCAGCGACGACAATCTGGAGCTGACCTTCCAACTGCGCCAGAATGTGAAATGGCATGACGGCGTTCCCTTTACGGCGGATGACGTGGTGTTCCACTTCACCAGCCTGTGCGATTCCAGGCTCAATTCCTCCCGTTACGGCGTAATCATGGCGCCGGTAAAGGGTGCCGAAGAATACCGCGCCTATACGGAAGCGCTGGCCGCCGGCAAAGCCGAAGGCATGACGCCCGTGGAGAACGTTGAGGGCATTGTGAAGGTGGACGATTACACTGTCAAGTTCATCTACAAGGCGCCGTATGCGGCAGCCCTGAGCACATTTGCCGTGCATCCCCTGTCCGCCAAGCATATCTGGGAACAGTATCCCATCGAGACCTGGCGGGAATCCGCCGCGCTGGGCACACCCATCGGCACCGGCCCGTACAAGTTTGTCAAGTATGAGCAGGACCAGTACGTGGAGTTCACCGCCAACGAAGATTACTTCCTGGGCGCGCCCAAGATCAAGACCTTCATTTACAGGATCGTCAACCAGGATACCGCTCAGATCGATTTGATCAACGGCGACCTGGACATCGTATCCATGATCTCCAACCTCAAAAATTCCAGCCTTCAGGTGTATGCCGACAACGGCATGAAGGTTGTGGAATTCGCCGACGCCGGCTACCAGTACATGAACATATACAACCGCGACCCCAAGTTCTCGGATGTGCGTGTCCGCCAGGCGCTGGCCCACGCCGTCAACCGCCAAGGCATTGTTGACAGCCTGCTGGACGGCCATGGCATCGTATTGGATGCTCCCATGATCGCTTCCTCCTGGGCGTATCCCAAGCGTGAGGAAGGCATCCTCAACCCCTATGAGTACAGTCCCGAAAAGGCCAAGGAACTGCTGGCGGAAGCCGGCTGGACCGATACCGACGGCGACGGCTGGCTGGACAAGGACGGCCAGAAGTTTGTGACCAGCCTCATCTTCCCCGTGGGCAACAAGGTTCGTGAGCAGTCCGCTCCCGTTATCGCCCAATGCCTGAAGGATGTGGGCATCGACTGCACAATGGAGTCCATGGACTTCAACACCCTGTCCCCCCGCATGGTCACCGGCACCGACTTTGAGTTGGGCCTGATCGGCCTTTCCATCAATGCGGACCCCGACGTGTTTACCTACTTCCACTCCTCTGAAGCGGACAAGGGCAACTTCAACATGGCCCGCTACGAGAACCCGGAACTGGATACGCTGATCGAGGCTTCCCGTACGGAAATGGATGCCGCCAAGCGCAAGGATCTGTTCTACCAGATCAACACCATTCTCAACCGCGACCTGCCCTTCCTGTGGCTGTACAGCATGAACGAAGTGCGTGCCTACAACCCGAAGCTCATCAATTTCAACGTGGGCAACTTCTGGGAGTTTATGGACGTGGAAACCTGGTACTTCGAGTAACGGCAATCACGGTTATTTCTTCAAAGGCGGCGGCGTTTTAAAAGGCGCCGCCGCCTTCACGTAAAGCATGGCACCTTCAAATAGCATGGCTTGGATTGGAGGCGGCTCCAGTTGCTAAAGTACATCCTGAAACGGCTGCTGATCGCGATTCCTGTTTTTTTCGGCATCTCCATCGTTGTGTTCGCCCTTGTGATGTCCATGCCCGGAGATCCATTTTCCGGCATGATGGACCCCAGCATGTCGGCCGAGTATAAGCAAAAACTGCTGGCGATGTACGGCTACAATGACCCCATCCCCGTACAGTATGTGAAGTGGCTGGGCAGGCTGCTTCAGGGAGATTTGGGGTATTCCAATATCTATAAGGCCAGGGTGCTGGACATCATCAGTACCAGGCTTGGCAACACGGCGCTGCTGGGAGGCGTGTCGCTGTTGTTTTCCACCTTTATAGGCATACCCATCGGCGTTTGGATATCCACCAGAAGGAAGTCGCTGCTGGATAACGGCGCCACCGTTTTTGCGTTTTTTGGCATATCCATCCCGTCCTTCTTCTTCGGCATGCTGCTCATCCTGCTTTTCGGCATGCATTTGAAATGGCTGCCTGCCTCCGGCATGATTACCACCGGCGCAAATTATACCGGTTTGGCCCATGTGGCGGATGTAGTCCGGCACATGATCATGCCGGTTTTGGTGCTGTCGCTGATGAATGTGGCCTCCTTTATGCGCTATACCCGGTCCAGCATGATCGATGTCATCAGCCAGGACTACATACGCACGGCAAAAGCCAAGGGCGTATCCAAATGGAACGTAATCCTGCATCACGCATTCAAAAATGCACTGATCCCCATCATTACCGTTATCAGCCTGCAGGTGCCCAACATGCTTTCCGGCGCGCTGCTCACCGAAACGGTCTTTGTATGGCCCGGCGTGGGGCAGCTGAACTATCAGGCGGTGCAGAACAGGGACTACTGGCTTATCATGGGCGTTGTCATGGTGCTGGCCGTTATTACGCTGCTGGTCAACATCATAGCCGATATCCTGTATGCGGTGGTAGACCCGCGCATCCGGTTTGATTGAAAGGCAGGGGAGAAATATGGGAAAGAAGAATCCGCCCAAGGAATTCCTATCCCCCGGCCGCCTTGCGTGGGGGAAGCTGAAGCGAAACAAGCTGGCCATGTTCGGGCTGGTGATGCTGCTGCTGTTGATTGTCATATCCCTGCTGGCCCCCGTTTTGGCCACCCATGACAGGGATGCCGTGGATATGTTCTCTGTGGAGCAGGCGCCGGGGAAAGGCCATCTGCTGGGCACGGACGATATTGGCAGGGATGTGTTCACCAGGCTATTGTACGGCGGGCAGGTATCCATTGGCGTTGGTCTGGCCGCTGTGCTGCTGCAGGTGCTCATCGGCGTGACGCTGGGGGCGATTTCAGGCTATTTCGGCGGCTTTGTGGATACTTTTATCATGCGTGTTGTGGATATGGTGATGTGCTTTCCCTTCTACGTCATCGCCATCTCCATGGCGGCCATCTTTGGCGGTACAGCCACCAATATCGTCATTATCATCGGCATACTCTCCTGGACGGGCGTGGCGCGCATCGTCCGAGCCCAGGTTCTGTCACTGCGCAACCGGGAGTTTATTGAGGCCGCCAGAGCCCTGGGGCTTAAGCCGGGCGAAATCATCGTAAAGCATATGCTGCCCAACTGCCTGAGCCCCATCATCGTCAACGCGACGCTGAGCATGGCGGTGGCCATCCTGACAGAGGCCGGGCTTTCCTTTCTTGGCATGGGCGTCAGGCCGCCTCAGCCCTCCTGGGGCAACATGCTTTCCGCCGCGCAGAACATGATCGCCTTAAGGTATCAGTGGTGGCGCTGGCTGCCGCCGGGCCTGCTTGTTTTCTTAACCGTGCTCTCCATCAATTTTCTGGGGGACGGCCTTAGGGACGCGCTGGATCCCCGCACGAAAACAAAGTGAAGGGAGGGAAGCATGTGCCGGACAACAAAGAACAATTGCTCACCGTGCGCAGCCTGAATGTTGTGTTTGAATCGGGCGACCGTAAAATTCCCGCTGTGCAGGACCTTGACCTCACCATGTACCGCGGCCGGGTAATGGGGCTTGTGGGAGAATCGGGCTGCGGCAAAAGCGTTACATCCCTCTCCATCATGGGCCTTCTGGACAAGGAATTTTCCAAGGTATCAGGCAGCATACGCTTTGAGGGCAAAGAGCTTGTGGCGCTTTCCGACAAGGATATGGAGCGTATTCGGGGCAACCGCGTCAGCATGATTTTTCAGGAGCCCATGACGTCCTTAAACCCCGTATATACCATTTGCCATCAGGTCAGCGAGGTGCTGATCCTGCACCAAAAGCTGGATAAGCAAAAGGCAAGGGAAATCTGCCTGGATCTTTTGGCAAAGGTCGGGCTTCCAGACCCCATACGCATAGCCGACAGCTACCCCCACAGCCTGTCCGGCGGACAGCGGCAGCGGGTGATGATCGCCATGGCGCTGTGCTGCAGGCCTTCCCTGCTGATGGCCGACGAGCCCACCACCGCGCTGGATGTTACGATTCAGGCGCAGGTACTGGACCTTTTGAAAACGCTGCAGCAGGAAATGGGAACGGCCATACTGTTCATCACCCACGATCTGGGTGTCATCGCCGAGGTGGCGGATGACATATCCGTCATGTACGCCGGCAGGGTGGTGGAAAGCTGTTCCATCGCCGATGTCTTTGAACAGCCTTTGCACCCGTACACCGTCGGCCTGCTGGCTTCCCGCCCCGGCACGGACGACAATGCCGGAAGAGGCGAAGGCAGGAAGCTCGCCTGCATCCCCGGCAATGTGCCCTCCCCCGACAAGCTGCCGCAAGGCTGCAGCTTCTCCCCTCGGTGCGAAAAGTGCATGGAGATATGCAGGGAGCGCCTGCCGGAACTTGTGGAGGAAAGGCCGGGGCACAGCGTGCGCTGCTGGCTGTACGCAAAGGAGGGGGCGCAAAATGGCTGAAGCATTGGTACGGGTAGACAAACTGCATATGCACTTTCACTTGGGCGGCGGCCTTTTGGGCAAGAAGCGCCAGACGGTGCAGGCGGTGAACGGCATCACGTTTGATATCCCCGCGGGGAGCAGCTTTTCCC
>JAEWNM010000064.1 GCA_023392755.1 Bacillota bacterium | reverse complement strand
GTCAGCTGCACTATGCCCCTTGGGCCGCCTTCCGGACGCCAGATGTGCCGAAGAAGCGGATCACCCGCTTTGGACCGGAAAGGCTTCTCCTCAAACGCAATCATTCGCGAACCCCCTTCATATACGGAAATAAGCCGATTTCATTGACTTTTTTTCCGGTTGTTTTATAATTGACGTCGTGGCAGCCTGCCTGTCAATCTTTGTTTTGGGGTGAAACATCATGCTTACATATCCCATAGAAATCGCGGGCCTCAAGCGTGAGCTGCCCATCTGCCGTGTCAACGATTCCCTGTATATCGGTGCTTTTGTGATCTTTGGCGATGTGGAGCTGACCATTGCCGCCGCCCGCGCTCTTTTGGAAAAGGCACCGCCCTATGACTATATGATCACCGCCGAATCCAAGGGCATTCCCCTGGTGTATGAAATGGCCCGGCAAAGCGGCCAGAACAAGTACCTGCTGGCGCGCAAATCCGCCAAGCTGTATATGCGGGACGTGTTTTCCGTATCGGTGAAATCGATCACCACCACCAATGTGCAGCAGCTTTTTTTGGACGCCGATGACGCCGCCCTCATCAAAGGGAAAAAGGTGCTGGTGGTGGACGACGTGATTTCCACCGGCCAATCCCTTTACGCGGTGGAGGAACTGGTGCGCGCCGCCGGAGGCGAGATCGCGGGGCGCATGGCCATCCTGGCGGAAGGCGTAGCCCGCAAGCGGGACGATATCACTTATCTGGAACCGCTGCCCCTGTTTACATCCGACGGTTCCATTTTGGAATAGTGCTGTTTCGGCCTGTGTTCCATCCGCCCTCTTGCTGCATAAGCTGGCAGGGGGGTTTTTGATGGATGAATTCCAAATCCTCATCATGTTCTAATGAAAAATACATTGACCGGCATGGCGCGTTTTTCTATAATCAACGCGATAAACGGCCATGCGCATTCATGACGGCAGCAGGAATCATGCGGGAAGGAAAAAAATCATGGAATCCAACCGGGACTTGACCCAGTATTTAAACAAAGGCGCGGAGAAGCTGATTGCGGATATTCTCCGGGCCACGCTGCGCAACCCCAAAGAAACCGCGTTTTTGCGAAAATACCACAAGCATCAGCAGCAGATGGAGCAGCGGCGGTCGGAGCTGGAAAAAAGGGGGCACCCTATCCCCATGTTTTTGATTTCCAGCATCACCAGCGCCTGCAACCTTGCCTGCAAGGGCTGCTATGCCAGGGCCAACGGTCTGTGCGGCGAGCAGGAAAGGGAAAAGCTGCTGACTGCCGGGCAATGGGACGGTATTTTTCAACAGGCGGAGGAAGCGGGGATTGCCTTTGTGTTGCTGGCGGGGGGCGAACCGCTTCTGCGCCTGGATGTGTTGAATAAAGCGGCGGATCATGAGGGTATTTTGTTCCCTGTTTTCACCAACGGAACCATGCTGGATGGCGAGGTGCTGCGCATTTTGGACAGTCACCGGAACCTGGTGCCCGTGGTAAGCCTGGAAGGCGGCGAGGCGGTCACCGATGCGCGGCGGGGTGCGGGAACATACCGTCTGATCCAAAACACGCTGGATGACCTTGCCGATAAAAAGCTGCTGTTTGGCGTTTCCCTCACCATCACCACGGAGAATATGGTGGAGGCTACATCACCCGGCTTTTTAAGATCGCTGTATGACAAGGGCTGCCGCCTTGTGTTCTTTATCGAATATGTTCCCGCCGCCCCCGGCACGGAATATCTGGCCCCGGGGGACGCGGAAAGGCTGATGCTGGAACAAGCCCAGGAAAGCCTTCGGGAGCGCTTTCCGGGGATGATCTTCCTTTCCTTTCCCGGCGATGAAAAAAACATGGGCGGCTGTCTGGCCGCGGGCCGCGGATTTTTCCATATCAACCCTTATGGCGGCGCGGAGCCCTGCCCCTTTTCGCCCTATTCCGATATCAGCCTGAAGGAGCACACGCTGTTGCAAGCGCTGGAATCGCCTTTTTTCCAAAAAGTTCGGGAACTGAACGCGCAGGAAACCGAGCATAAGGGAGGCTGCGCCTTGTTTGCAAAAGAGGCGCAGGTGAAGAGCCTGCTGTTCCCCGCGGGAATATAAGCTGCCTGTTCATGCTCCGGCCGGGGGGCTATCCCTGCAAAAGAATTCTTGATTGTTTTCAAAAGGGTTTCCCTGTCTGATAACAGGGGGTCTATCGTATACACTGCGCACGCACATGGAGATGGCCTCAAAAGGATTTCGCGCCTCTGGGCGCGGCCAGGGCTTTCCGGTCGCCCTGGACCTTCGGCGGCCATCTTTTTGCATGTTGTGATTGGTATGGCATCTTAATTTTCGTGCATTCACATAATATGGGGATTGCAAAAAAGGGCTTTATCCCTTTGACGTGGTCCGGTGGAAACGCTCCCGGTCAGTTGTTGATATTGCGGCGGCCGGAGACACGCAAACGTACCATGGCCCGGGCCAGCATGGAGCGGGCCATGTGGTACTCTTCCATGCTGCGCTTCTGGCGCAGCCTTTCCCGGGCCTCATACTCGGCGCGCTGGGCGCGCTTAATATCGATTTCCTCGGGCCATTCGGCGGTTTGTAGCATCAAAAGTACCTCGTCCTGAATCACCGTGGCAAAGCCGGAGGAGGCGGCGGCCCAGCGCAGAATCCCCTTTTCCTTAAGGCGCAGCTCGCCCTCCACGGTGGAAATGACCATGGGAACGTGGCCCGCCTGGATGGCGACTTCGCCATCCGGTGTGTTAAGCACCAGCATTTCCACTTCCCCTTCAAAAAAGGAGTGCTCCGGGGTGATAATGGACAGGTGAAAGGTGGGGGCCATGCTCATTTCTCCTCTAGGTCGCGGGCCTTTTGGCGCACATCTTCCAGATCACCGGCCATGAAGAAGGCCGCTTCCGGCAAATTGTCCGCTTCGCCGTTCACAATGGCTTTGAAGGATGCGATGGTATCGCGTAGCTTTACATACCGGCCCGGGATGCCTGTGAACACCTCCGCCACGGACATAGGCTGGGAAAGAAAGCGCTGTATGCGCCTTGCGCGGTAAACGGTGAGCCGGTCCTCCTCGGACAGCTCCTCCATGCCCAGGATAGCGATGATGTCCTGCAGTTCACGGTACCTCTGCAGCGCTTCCTGCACGCGCATGGCCACCTGATAATGTTCCTTGCCCACAATGCCGGGGTCGAGTATGCGGGAGGAGGAATCCAGAGGGCTGACGGCGGGATAGATGCCCATCTCCGCCACCTGGCGGGACAATACCGTTGTGGCGTCCAGGTGCGAGAAGATGGATGCGGGGGCCGGATCGGTGAGGTCGTCAGCCGGCACGTAAATGGCCTGCACGGAGGTGATGGAACCCTGGGAGGTGGAGGCGATGCGCTCCTCCAGTGAGCCTACCTCCGAGGCCAGGGTAGGCTGGTAGCCCACGGCGGAGGGCATGCGGCCAAGCAGGGCGGAAACCTCGCTGCCGGCCTGTACATAACGGAATATGTTGTCGATGAACAAAAGCACATCCTGCTTTTCCTGGTCACGGAAATGCTCCGCCAGCGTAAGCCCGGTCAGGGCTACGCGCATGCGCGCTCCCGGCGGCTCGTTCATCTGTCCGAACACCAGCGCCGTCTTGCCGATCACGCCGGATTCATTCATTTCGGTCAGCAGGTCGTTGCCCTCGCGGCTGCGTTCGCCAACGCCGGTAAATACGGAAAAACCGCCGTGCTCCGTGGCGATGTTGTGAATCAGCTCCAATATCAAAACCGTCTTGCCTACGCCCGCGCCGCCAAACAGGCCGATCTTTCCGCCCCGGGCGTAAGGGGCCAGCAGGTCGATGACCTTAATACCCGTCTCAAACACCTGGGTTACCGGCCGCTGCTCAATAAAGGAAGGGGCGGGCCTGTGAATGGGCAGCACATCCGAAACGGGAATATCGCCTTTGCCGTCAATGGGACGGCCCAGGACGTCAATGGTGCGGGACAGCATTTGTTTTCCCACCGGGATCAAAATGGGTCCGCCGGTATTTTCCACGGCAAGCCCGCGGGATAGACCTTCCGTCGCCTCCAGGGAGATGCAGCGCACGGCATCCTTCAAATGCTGGCTGACTTCCACAGCCACCCTGCGCTTCCCGTCCAGCACATACAGCAAGGTATGGATAGGAGGCGTTTCCCCTTGCGGAAAGCGGACGTCCAGCACCGGGCCCACAATGCGTTTGACCGTTCCGTTCGTCATGATATCGCTCCTTGGTCAGGGTTGCCGGAGATGATCTCCGATATCTCCTGGGTGATAATGGCCTGCCTGGCATGGTTGAACTGAAGGCTCAGGCGGCCCAGCATTTCATCGGCATTGCGTGTGGCGGCGTCCATGGCGGACATGCGCGCGCTGTGCTCGCTGGCATAGGACTGCACCAGAGCGGAATAGGTCAGCCCCACCAGGTAGTGGGGTACCATGGCGTCCAGCACCTCCGCCGCGGAAGGGTGGAATTTCAGGGAGCTTGTGGGGGCGTGCAGTAGGGGCGCGTCGTCAAAATCCTCCCGCAATACGGGTAGCAGCCGCAGCACCGTTGGCTTAAGCTGCCCTACTTTTTCAAGCATGGTGTAGATCACATAGACCTCGTCCAGCTCCTTGTCGCGAAAGAGCTTGCATAGGGAGGCGGTAATCTGCCTGGCGTTATGCAGGCTGGGGTCCTGTATGACATGCAGGAAATTGACATCCGGGCTCATGTTCAGGCGCATGAAATATTCGCTGGCCATGTGGCCGATGGTAAACAGGCAGCGCTGTTCGTGAACACCGTCCTGAATGGTGCGCCTGGCCAGCTTCAGCACCTCACTGTTGTAGCCGCCGCACAGCCCCTTGTCACCGGCAATCACCACATATCCCGTTTTTTTGCCGTGCTGGCGGTAGTATGGGTTGCGGATGTTCTGCTCCACATTATCCATGATGAAGCGGATATCCGAGCGCACCCTGGTGAAATAGATCAGGTTTTGGTCATGCATGCGCATGGCCTTTTTCATTTTGGCAGAGGAGATCAGATACATGGCCTTTGTGATTTTGCCGGTGTCCCTGACCACCTTGATATGATGACGTATTTCGGCGATAGAGCTCATGGCGCCGCCTCCGCCTCTGCCCCCTTGCACCATTCCTTCACGGCTGTCTTAAGCTCCGCCTCCAGCGTCTCGTCCAGCCTGCCCTGGTTCAAAAGCGTATCAGTCACATGCGGGAAGCGCAGCGCAAGGAATTCGGGGAACCGGGCCTTGAAAGCCCGCAGCGTTTCCATAGGGGTGTCATGGTCCAGAAGGCCTCTGGTGACGGCGTACAAAAGGGAAACCTGCACAGGCATCATAAGCGGCGCATTGTTGGGCTGCTTCAAAAGCTCCATCAGCAGTGCGCCGTACTTGAGCATATCCTGGGTGGCCTCATCCATGTCGGAGGAAAATTGCGAGAATATTTGCAGTTCCCGGTATTGGGCCAGCTCCAGGCGCAATTGCCCGGCCACCTTGCGCATGGCTTTTGTCTGGGCCGCACCGCCCACGCGGCTTACGGAAAGGCCGCCGTTTACGGCAGGGCGCACGCCCTCCCTGAACAGATCCGTATCCAGAAAAATCTGGCCGTCGGTGATGGAGATGACGTTGGTGGGAATATAGGCGGATATGTCTCCCGCCTGGGTTTCCACAATCGGCAGCGCCGTCAGCGAGCCACCGCCCATCGCGTCGGACAGGCATGCCGCCCTCTCCAGCAGCCGGGAGTGCAGGTAGAATACGTCTCCGGGGTACGCTTCCCGGCCTGGGGGCCTTCGCAAAAGCAGCGACATGGCCCGATAGGATACGGCATGCTTGCTCAAGTCGTCATATATCACCAGCGCGTCGCGGCCGTTCATCATGAACCACTCCGCCATGGCGCAGCCGCAATAGGGAGCGATATACTGCATGGTGTTGGAATCGCTGGCGGTGGCGCATACCACTACGGTATAGGCCATGGCGCCGGCTGCCTTCAATTGGGCAATGATCTGAGCCACACTGGAGGCCTTTTGGCCGATGGCAACATAAAAGCAGGCAACATTTTTGCCTTTTTGGTTGATGATGGTATCAATAGCCACGGCGGTCTTGCCCGTCTGCCGGTCGCCTATGATGAGCTCCCGCTGGCCCCGGCCGATGGGTACCATGGCGTCCACCGCGATCAAGCCCGTTTCCATGGGCTTTGAAACAGGTTTGCGGTCCAGTATGCTGGGCGCGGACGATTCGATGGGCTTGTATTCGGTGACATGTATCCGCCCGCCGCCGTCCAAGGGCTGGCCCAGGGGGTCTACCACCCGGCCCAGAAGCCCTTCGCCAACGGGCACCGACAGCACCTGCCCCGTTCCGTAGGCCTTGGTGCCCAGGGAAACATCGGCGTCATTGCCCAAAAGCACCGTGCCCACCGTTTCCTCATCCAGGTTCATGACAATGGCAAAGCCGCCGGTGTCAAACTCTATCAGTTCGCCCAGCTTGCAGCCGTTCAGGCCCGACAGCACGGCAACCCCGTCGCCGGCCGACAGTGTTTCGCCGACGCCGCGTACATCCATTTGCCGGGTATAACTTTTCAGCCTGCCGCGAAGCTCCAGGCCGACGGATTTCCAATCAAGCATTCCGTCCGCCCTCCTCTTTGGACTGCAGCGTGCCCAGCACGCCTTGCAGCTGCCCGCGCAAGCTGCCGTCGTACACGCTTCCGCGAAGCTCCACCTTCACGCCGCCCAGCAAGCTTTTCTCTTCCCGCGCGTCCAGGGTAACCGTTTCGCCCATCAATTCCGAAAACCGATTTTCAATGGCCGCATGCTGCGCGAGGGTAAGGGGCAAGGCGGTCAAAAGCAATCCTTTGAGCATGCTTCAGCCCACCTTTTTCAAGAATTCATCAATCAGCTGCTGATGGTCCTCCGCCTTTACTTCCCTTGACAACACCTGGGCGGCGATTTCCACAGCGAGAACCGAAGCTTCGTCAGCCATGGCCTCATGGGCGCTGAAAAGCAGGGCATTGGCCTCCTGCCTGGCCTGGGCAACGATTTGCGCCGCCTGCTCCCTGGCAGATTTCAGTATATCCTGGGCCTGCTCCTGGGCCTTTGATGTGCCCTGGGAAACGGCAGACATGGCCTCCCGGTCGGCATCCTTCAGTTTTTGCCGGGAAGCCTCCAGTTGATCCTGGGCTTTATTCTGCGTATCCTGGGCACTTTTCAACTGATCCTCAATGCCCTGGGCCCGGGCGGTGGTAAACTTGCGCACCGGCTTGTACAACAGAAAATACATTGCCACCAGCAGGATGACTGCATTGATGACATGCAAAAGTATTGTGGTTGGATTGAACAGTTCTTCCACAGGAATTCCTCCGTTTCATTCCCGGCAGTGCGAAGGCCGCATAAAGGGGCGCGCGTTCCGCCGGCCTTACGCCTAAGCTTTGGCGCCCAGAATGAAGACGATCAAAATGGCAACCAGCAGCGCATATACGGCGCAGGTTTCCATCAGGATCAGGCCGAAGAGCAATGAGGAGTTCACCTTTCCGGCGGCCTCCGGCTGGCGGGCAATGGATTCCACGGCCTTGCCTGTGGCATGCCCCATGCCGATGGCGGCGGCGCCGCCGCACAGTGCCGCGATACCGGCCCCGATAGCGATGAGTCCTAAAGCAGACATACTTGTTTCCTCCTTAAATATGTTGTGAAGGCATCGGTTTTTCTTTATTCAGCCACTTCGCCCACCGCTTCGCTGGCATAGGTCAGGAAAAGCAGGCTGAACACAAAGGTTTGAATCGCCACATGGAGCACGTTGAAGTAGGAAGCCACCGCGGCAGGCAGCAGGATGGGGATGACTGCATATATAAGCTGCATGATGACGCCGCCCACCAGCACGTTGGCGAAAAGACGGATACCCATGGAAAAGGGCGCAATGCAGTCTGTCAATACGCGTATGGGGGCAACGAAGGCCTTGGGGCTGGCCAGGTTTTTCAGCCGCCCGCGAAAGCCCGCGCATTTCAGGGCTACGATGTTAACCGTTAAAAAGGAGCAAAGCCCCAAAGCAATGGTGCAGTTCAGGTCTTCCGTGGCGGGGGGCAGGCCGAACAGTTCCACAAACGTGGTAAAGAAAATATAGGCCATGAATGTCATGGCAATCGGGGCCAGATAATTGGCCGCATGGTGCCCGACCTTGTTTTCGGCAAAGCCGTAAACACCCTGCACCGCCATCTCCAGCACATTCTGCAGTCCCTTGGGCTTTTGCCGGAATCTGGGTATGACGAATATACGGATTGCCAGCAATGCCAGTATCAATATCACCAAAACGCCCCAGGCGATGACCACAGAAAGGCCGACGTTGATGCCGAATACATAAAAATGCTCCGGGAACAGGCTGATCTTCAGTTCCAAAACTATTCCTCCTTTGCGCGGTGCCTCATGCACAAAAGGCTTGCCAGCATGGCGGCGGTTGCGCCAATAACAAAGCAAATCAGCACAGGAACAGACCATAATGCCAGCAGGACCATGCTTCCCGCCCAGATGAGCAGCTTTGCCGCCAGCCAGAGCATGCGCGCTTTTCCTCCGGCCCCGATGATCCACACAAGAAAACGGCATTGAAGCCATCCAAAGGCAATGCCGCCCAAAAACCCCAGCACATAGAATATCGTCATCCGCCATGCTCCCGTTTTCTGTGTCCGAGCAGTAGGTATTGTCTTGAAAATGTTGCTTTTCGCGCGATGGAATAAAAGCGGAAGGCTTGTCGGAATCAAACCTTCCATCAGTGTGATTATAGCAAGCCTTTTTCTTCCATGCAATAGCCTTTTCGGACAAAAAAGACTTCAAATACGGATAAAATGACGGACGGGGAAATATTTTTGCCCGGCCGGGAAACTTTAGAAATGATATATCCCGGCTTCCGCATTGCAGTTCAGTGTTAGCCTTTCCCATTTAGGTATACCATACGTTGGTAATTGTTAGAAAACGGTTGTTCTTCCGCGTGGCGCCGGATGCTTTAGGGCATGCAAATGAAGGAGTGAAACGGATATACTGCAGTAAAAGTTCCATGCCGGTTTTTCGACATTTTGGCTTGCAAACATGGAAAAACGCTGTATGATACTATATGAAAGCATAGCGCTTTCCTTATTCTGCGGCAATAATATCAAGGAGTGTGGGCCAATGCCGATCCGTGTCACCGTGTGGAATGAATTTTATCACGAAAAAACGAAGGAGGCCGTCGCCGCAATCTATCCCGGCGGCATCCATAAAGCCATTGCGGATTTTCTTTCGTCAGAAAAGGATATCCTTGTCCGTACCGCCACCCTTATGGAACCGGAGCACGGCCTGACGGAGGATGTGCTTGGGAATACAGATGTACTGATCTGGTGGGGGCACGCAAAGCATGAGCAGGTAGCGGATGAGGTTGCAGAGCGTGTCGTAAAGCGTGTACTGGGCGGCATGGGGCTGATCGTGCTTCATTCCGGGCATATGTCCAAGGTTTTCAGAAGGCTGATGGGTACCAGCTGTTCTCTGCGCTGGCACGAGCTGGAGGAAAAGGAAAGGGTTTGGGCGATACAGCCCCAGCACCCCATCGCCCGGGGACTGCCGCCCTATTTTGATATTCCCCATGAGGAAATGTACGGGGAGCGGTTTGACATCCCCGTGCCGGATGAGCTGGTGTTTATAAGCTGGTTTCAGACGGGCGAGGTTTTCCGCAGCGGCTGCTGCTTTACCAGGGGCTACGGGCGTATCTTTTATTTTCAGCCCGGCCATGAAACCTTCCCCATTTACTACCAGCCGCAGGTTAAGCAGGCAATCACAAACGCCGTGCGCTGGGCAGCTCCCTGCTTTGAAGGGCAGCCCGTCATCAATGGCGACTGGGTGCCGCCTTTGGAAGAAGCTTCGCAGAAGTGATGTGCCATTTTCAGGGCTGCTGCTGATCGCGCCTGCGGTTCATATTATGTCAAGGGGGAATTTTGTTTGTACCAAATCGTTAAAAAGCGTGCGTTGAACGATGCCGTTACGCTTATGGAAATTATGGCGCCCCATGTGGCGAAAAAAGCCCAGGCGGGGCAGTTTATCATCTTTCGTGTGGATGACCAGGGGGAGCGGGTGCCTTTGACCATCGCCGGTTTTGACAGGGAAAAGGGCACCGTCACCATTATCTTTCAGAAGGTGGGCTTTTCCACCAACCATCTGGATATGCAGCCGGAGGGCGGATTCATCCGCGATTTTGTGGGCCCGCTGGGAGAGCCGTCCCACCTTCAGGGCATCAAGCGCGCCGCGGTGGTGGGCGGCGGCCTGGGCGTGGCAATCGCATATCCCCAGGCCAGGGCGCTGTATGATCTGGGAGCGAAGGTGGACGGCATCATGGGCTTCCGCAATGAATCCCTGATCATATTGGAGCAGGAGATGCGGGCGGCATGCGAAAACCTGTTTTTGATGACCGACGACGGCTCCAACGGAAACAAGGGCTTTGTGACCGACGCACTGCGCAAGCGGATTGAGGAAGGCGTGCAGTATGATGCCGTTGTGGCCATCGGACCGCTGCCCATGATGAAGGCCGTCTCCGAGCTTACAAGGCCCTTTGGCATCAGGACCATTGTGAGCATGAACCCCATCATGATCGACGGCACAGGCATGTGCGGCGGCTGCCGTGTAACGGTGGGCGGCGAAACGAAGTTTGCCTGCGTGGACGGCCCCGATTTTGACGGCCATCTGGTAGACTTTGACGAGGCCATGTCCCGTTCCCGCATGTACCGGGAAGAGGAACAGCATTTTTGCCGCCTGACGGGAGGTAACCGTTGATGCCCAATATGCGAAACACGAAAAATCCCATGCCGGAGCAGCCGCCCCTTGAACGGGCACGCAATTTTCAGGAGGTGGCTCTGGGCTATACCGCGGAAATGGCTGTGGATGAAGCCAAGCGGTGCCTGGGCTGCAAGCACAAGCCCTGCGTTTCCGGGTGTCCGGTGAATGTGCGCATTCCCGAATTTATCGCTCTTATGCAAAAAGGTGATTTTGAAGCCGCCTATGAGGTCATCCGCATGACCAACGCGCTGCCCGCCATCTGCGGCCGCGTTTGCCCCCAGGAAACCCAGTGCGAGGAAAGATGCGTGCGGGGCATAAAGGGCGAGCCGGTGGCTATCGGGCGGCTGGAGCGTTTTGCCGCCGACTGGGCTATGGCCCATGGGCTGGCGAACCAAACGCCCGCGGAAAAGAACGGGAAGAAGGTGGCTGTGGTGGGTTCTGGCGCCGCCGGGCTGACCTGTGCGGGGGACCTGGCCAAGCTGGGCTATGATGTCACCGTTTTTGAGGCGCTGCATACCCCCGGCGGCGTTTTGATGTATGGCATTCCCGAGTTTCGCCTGCCCAAGGCGCTGGTGCAAAAGGAAATTGACCAGATTGCGGAACTGGGCGTGCGTATTGAAACCAACCGGGTGGTGGGCCGATCCTTCACGGTGGAGGAACTGATGAAAGAGCAGGGCTTTGACGCCGTCTTTGTAGGCAGTGGCGCGGGCCTGCCCAACTTTCAGAACATACCGGGCGAAAATTTGAGCGGCGTCTATTCCGCCAATGAATTTTTAACCCGCGTCAACCTGATGAGGGCGTATGATTATCCCCGGTATGATACGCCTGTAAAGGTGGGCGCACGGGTGGCGGTGATCGGCGGCGGCAACGTGGCCATGGATGCCGCCCGCAGTGCCCTTCGGGTAGGCGCGGGAGAGGTATCCATCGTTTACCGGCGCAGTGAAAAGGAGATGCCTGCAAGGCAGGAAGAAATCCACCACGCCAGGGAAGAGGGCATCGTCTTCCGCATGCTGGTGAACCCCGTGGGCATCCTGGGGGATGAAAAAGGGAATGTCATTGCCATGAGTTGTGTGGAGATGGAGCTCACCGAGCCCGATGCATCCGGCCGCCGCCGTCCCGTGCCCAAGCCCGGCAGCGCCTTTACGCTGCCTTTGGATACGGTGATTGTGGCTATCGGCAACAGCCCCAACCCGCTGATCAAAAAAACAACGCCCGGGCTGGCAACGCAAAAGTGGGGCGGCATTATTGCCGATGAGGAGACTGGCCGCACCAGCATGGAAGGCGTTTGGGCCGGCGGCGATACCGTCACCGGCGCTGCCACCGTTATTCTGGCCATGGGCGCCGGAAAGAAGGCGGCCAAGGATATTCATGCATATCTGTCCGGCAAATAGCAGCCGGCAGGCACCTCAAGCATTTTGTCCGGCTAAAAGAGCGGCGTACCGGGGGGGATAACCATGCTGGATAAAACCATTCCCTACAAGAATTTGATCATGCGTGCGGAGGCGTTTTCCCCATCCTTTTCCTCAAGCCTTCCGGAGGGCTTTCGGATCAAGCCTTATGAGCCGGGCGATGAGACGCAATGGGCGTCCATTGAAACGTCTGTGGGGGAGTTTGACACCCAAGCGGAGGCGGAAGATTATTTCGTTGGCACTTATTTGCCTTACCCCGCCGAAATCCGCCGCCGCTGTTTTTTTGCCATGTCGCCCAGGGGCGCATATGTGGGCACCTGCACCGCATGGTTCCTGCCCAGGGAATCAGGCGAAACAGGCGTCATTCACTGGTTCGGGGTTAAGCCTGCATATCAGGGTCTGGGCCTTGGCAAGGCGCTTCTTGGCAAAGCGATGCGGTTCTTTCAGGATGCCGGCGCATATCCTGCGTACCTGCATACCCAAACCTGGAGCCACAGGGCCATTGGGCTGTATGCCGCCGCAGGTTTCTGCTTTTTGAAAACCGAGACCTTCGCGGATGCCCCCAACGATTACCAAGAGGCTATGGAAGTCTTGAAGGGGGCCGTGGATTCAAATCGGCTGCAGGCATACATGGCTTGCGCAAAATAATGTGCCATGCCATAGGGCAGGCCGGGTTTTGCTAAAACCTGCAAAGAAAAGTCAGCCGTATCATGTTGCAATAAACCCATGAAGGGGATGTTGCAGTCATGAAGGCGGACTATTTTCAATTGGTGAGCGATAGCTTTACGTACATGGAGCGGCATATCCAAGGCAGGCCGCGCTCAGATAAGCTCGCCGCTTCCGCCCATAGCCTTCCCTGCCCATGCGCGGATACGAAGTTTGGAAGTGTAATTATATCGCTTTATGCCTTTCCGCCACATTTACCTTCCAGCGGCCTGAAACGAAAAATCCCACAACCATCAGCAACGAAACAAAAGAGGCCACCGGCGCGCCCACCCCCAAGCCCTTAAGCCCCCAGCCCAACGT
>JAEWNM010000017.1 GCA_023392755.1 Bacillota bacterium | reverse complement strand
GGGCTCAATTGTCGCGCCGGTTCACTACCGTTCCCGTCGCTCTGTTTCGCCAGCCTCCTCCGCCCCTCCCATTCCCGCCACAGGCGGGGTCGGGGTTACGGAGCCTTTGGAATCCTTCGGACGCCATCTCCTGAATCGTTATACAATTATGCGACTGGCACGACGGCCCCTTTGTTATTCTTTTTTCCGGAACTGCGTGGGCGTAATCCCCTTTTCATGCTTGAATACCTCGCCCATGCGGGCCGCGCTGGAAAAGCCGGAGGACAAGGCCACCGCCTTGAGCGGAAGCGCTGTATTCAAAAGCAGCGCTTCCGCCTGCCTTAAACGGATCATCAGCAATGCCCTTTGCGGCGGCATGCCACCATTGGTGATGAACACCCTGAAAAGCTGGGAACGGCTCAGCCCCACAAAGGCGGCCACATCCGTAATATGCAGGTTGCGCTGATAGTTGGCCTCCATGTGCCAGTAAGCCCGCTGATAATACCGCTCGTTTTCCGATACGGCCCCCTTGCCTGATGAAGGAACGCCGTTTTGCCGGATCAGGGCGAAAAGGCGGTACAAGCCGCCCATGGCGGCCATTTCCCGCATATCCAGCGAGGCCGAATCCTCATAGATATCGCGCAGGACGGTCACCGCTTTTTCGCTATACTCCCCCAGGGACAGAACAGGATTTTTGGGCGTAACGCCCAGCAAGCTTGTCAGTTCGGCGGCCTTTGGGCCGGAATAGCCGACCCAACTGTATACCCAGGGCGAATGCGCATCCGCCGTATATGTGGTGATTTCGTGGGGAAAAATCATGAAGCCCTGCCCTTGGGCAATTTCAAAGCATCCCCATTCGTTTTGAAATACGCCCTTCCCCGAGGAAACGATGTGCATCAGGTAATAGTCCCTGACGGCCGGACCGAAGCTATGGCCGGGATCACAGGCTTCATTTCCGCAGTCACGCACATAAGCCTCACTTTTGGAGTCCGGGAACTGGCTGTATTGTCTCATGTTTTTTATCTCCTCGTCCTCCCGAATGCAACATTTCACGTATATTATGCAACAACAGATGCTTGTTCGCAAGAGGAAAGATGACTATACTGTATGTATCTGTTCATGAGGAGGATTTAGGTCATGGCAAAAATCACGTTTATGGGCGCCGGTTCCACCGTGTTCGCCAAGAACGTGCTGGGCGACAGCATGCTGACACCGGCGCTTAGCGATTCCGTCATCGCCCTGTACGACATCGATCCGGAAAGACTCAAGGAGTCCCAGCTCATGCTGGACACCATCAACCGCAACCATGGCGGCAAGGCAACCATCAAGGCTTATCTTGGCGTTGCGAACCGCAAGGCCGCGCTCAAGGATGCCGATTATGTCGTCAACGCCATTCAGGTGGGCCTGTACGAGCCCTGCACGGTAACGGATTTCGAGGTGCCCAAAAGGTACGGCCTCCGGCAGACCATAGGCGACACGCTGGGCATCGGCGGCATATTCCGCGCGCTGCGCACCATTCCCGTGATGCTGGATTTTGCCAGGGATATGGAGGAAGTCTGCCCGAACGCATGGTTTTTGAACTACACCAACCCCATGGCCATGCTCACCGGAGCCATGCTGCGCCTGACGCCCATTAAAACAGTGGGCCTTTGCCACAGCGTGCAATCCTGCGTGCCGGAACTGCTAAAGGGCCTGCAAATGACGTATGATTCCAAAATGCAGTGGCTGATCGCCGGCATCAACCACCAGGCCTGGCTCTTGTCCCTCACCCAGGACGGCAAGGACCTGTACCCGGAAGTCAAGCGCCGCGCTCTTTTGCGCAATGAAAAGCACGGTGACATGGTGCGCTACGAGATTATGAAGCGCTTCGGGTATTACGTTACCGAATCCAGCGAGCATAACGCCGAGTATATGCCCTATTTCATCAAGGACAAATACCCGGAGCTGATTGAAAGGTTCAATATTCCCCTGGACGAATACCCCCGCCGCTGCGTGGAGCAGATTAAAAAGTGGGGCGCCCAGCGGGACGCGCTGCTCAACAATCAGGAGCTCAAGCATGAGCGCTCAAAGGAATATGCCAGCTACATCATGGAAGCCATGGAGACCAACACGCCTTACAAAATCGGCGGCAACGTGCTCAATACCGGCCTGATTACCAACCTGCCTCAAAGCGCGGTGGTGGAGGTGCCCTGCATGGTGGATGCCAGCGGCGTGACGCCTACCTTTGTGGGCAGCCTGCCGGAGCAGTGCGCCGCCATGAACCGCACCAACATCAATGTGCAGCTGCTGACCATTGAGGCCGCGCGAACGATGAAGAAGGAGTTCATTTACCAGGCCGCCATGATGGACCCCCACTGCCAGAGCGAATTGTCCATCGACGACATCGTATCCATGTGCGACGATTTGATCAAGGCCCACGAGGGCTGGCTGCCGGCGTATCAATAAGCCAATCTGACGCCTTTTGGGCCCGGTACAGGGCAGCAACCGCAACGCAAATGGCAACGTCCTAAATGCGCAAAAAAGGGGCTCTCGCGCCAAGGACGCATTCTGTATAATGGTATTCAAGAAGAGGGATCTCGCGTCTTTTGACGCGACCAAAGGGCTTTCCGGTCGCCCTTTGGAAACCTTCGGGCGCCGTCTCTTGAATAGTTATACAATTATGCGACCAGCATGACGGTCCCTTTTTGCATATATGTCGGCCCTGAACGGGCCGATACGCCGTCCCCCGCTTTTGAGCTGACCCTCGTGCCCCAGTCAAGGTTTGAACGCTTGCGGCGTATTGCGGCGCGCAATGGACGGGCGCATAGCGACACAGCCATTTGCGTTACAGATGCTTTTTCTGCTCCCGCGCCTTCAAAATACCTTCCGCCATGTCCGATACTAAAGCGGCAGCCGGTGTTTCCTTCTTGCCCGCGCGCTTCACGCCGGCCGGCCGCGGCGGCTTTTCCCGCCGCTTTGCCGCCATGGCCGCCGTCTTCTCTTTTGCCTTGTCCAGCGCCTTGGCAAGCATACGGTCCCAGGCAAGCCGGCGCAGCGCGACATCCAGCAAAAACAGAACAAGCGCGGCAAGTACAAGCGCCGGCCTTAGCATGTGCCTGCTGCGGGCTTGCGTACCCCTTACCTCAAACATTTCCTTGGGATCGGCAATAACACGCCCTCCCGTCGCATCGGAAAGCCGCGTGAGCTGATCCGCCTTGCCCTGCCTGCGTATATCGTACTCCTCCGAATAGGAGCGGACAGCGCCGCCTTCCAGCTGCCGGACCGTTTGCCCGTCCAGGGCCTGTTCGGCTCGGATGGCGTAGGCGCCCTGCTCCGGCGCATAAAAGCCGCCTTCATATACCCCGGGTTCGACTTCCGTCATGGGTACGGCTGTCTCCGACCCGTCCGGCAGGAGCGCATAGGCGGTGGTTTCCAGGCTTTCCGCCTGTCCGGGAGCGGTATAGGTCACCTTTGCCGATACGCCCTCCATTGTAACATTCAGCTCGCCCTCCTGGCCGCCATCGGGCAGCACATGGGACACAAGGCCGGAAAAGAAGGCCGCCGACTGATCCCATTTCAGGAACTGCCCGGTCCACGCCCCCTTTGCGTCGCTGGTCCAGGCAAGCACGCGTCCCGCACCGTACTGCCACCAGGCAAGCAGCGGGTCCTCCCGGTCGGATACCATGGATACGGTGGCCATCGGTTTTTCCGTAACGGCCAGGTATCCCGCCAATTGGGGGAATCCCCCAAAGTCTGTAAGCTGCGCTGACTCGGTGATTACCGGGGTAAACACGCGGTTTTGCACATAGGAGCCGGTGGCTAGGTATGTTTCCTTCGTAAAGATTTTGGGGATGTTGTCAAACTCCCCCGCGCTGTAGGCGCGCCCCTTTCCAATGTCCGCCAGGTGGCTGAGCTCCTTTACGTTGGCCCCGGTGCCTACGGCGACGGTGGTGAGGGTGATGCCGTTGTACGCCATATTCTGCACCAATATATCATACCCGTTATCGCCCGCCTCGCCGTCGGTGAGGAAGATCACATGCTTGAGCTTTGCCTGTGCGTTGAGCAAGGCCTCAAGCGCCTCGTACAAGGGCGTATAAAAGGCCGTGCCACCCCCCGGGCGGATGGTGCCAATGGCCTGCGATATGGCGGCCACATCCGTGGCGCTTTGCATGGGCACCACCCATTTGGCCGCGTCGTCAAAGGCAACCACGCCCACCTGGTCCTGCCCGGTAAGCACCTCTACGGAACGCATGGCGGCTTCCTTGGCCACCTCCAGCCGCGTTGTTCCGAACTGCCCCCCGGTCATGG
>JAEWNM010000012.1 GCA_023392755.1 Bacillota bacterium | reverse complement strand
CCTGATGGGCTCCGGCGGCATCAGCGAAAGGCTGATCGCGCTGGCTGACGCTTTTGTGGGCTGGATGCGGGGAGGCATGGCCATGGTGAATATCGTCGCTTCCTACTTTTTCGGCGGCATATCCGGTTCAGCTGCCGCGGATACCGCGTCGCTGGGCTCCATACTGATCCCGATGATGGTGGAACAGGGCTATGACGACGACTTTTCCACCGCGGTCACCATCACATCCTCCTGCGAGGGTTTGCTGGTTCCGCCCAGCCACAACATGGTGATCTATGCCACCACCGCAGGCGGCGTTTCGGTGGGCAGCCTGTTCCTGGCGGGTTACTTGCCCGGCGCGCTGCTGGCAATTTCGCTGATGATCGGATCGTTCATCATTTCCATCAAGCGCAACTATCCCAAGGGTTCCCCCTTTAACATTAAAAACGTATTCAAGCAGATGGGAAGATCGTTCTGGGCGATTGCCGCGGTGCTGATCGTAGTAGTCGGCGTGGTGGGCGGCATATTTACCGCCACTGAATCGGCCGCCATCGCGGTCATCTACAGCTTGTTTGTCAGCGTGTTCATATACAAGGGCCTGAACTGGAAGGGCGTTTGGCGCGTGCTTGGCGACTGCGTAGGCACACTGGGCATTGTGCTGATACTGATTGCGACCTCCAGCGTGTTCGGCTTCTGCCTTACGCTTTTGCATGTGCCCCTGCACGCCGCAACCGCCATCAAAAGCATTTCTGAAAACCCAATCGTGCTGGCGCTGCTGATAAACCTGATCCTGCTTATCCTGGGCTGCATTATGGACATGGCGCCGATTATTCTGATTGCCACGCCGATTCTATTCCCGCTGGCGCAATCCATCGGCATCCACCCGATTCAGTTTGGCATCATGATCGTGCTCAACTGCGGCATCGGCCTTTTGACGCCGCCGGTGGGGGCTGTGCTGTTTATCGGCTCCGCTGTTTCCAAGGTGTCCATAGAGCGCATCGTCAAAGCGACATTGCCGTTTTACCTGTGCATGATCGCGGTGCTGCTGCTTATTACGTTTGTGCCCGGCATCAGTCTGTGGGTGCCCCAATTGCTGGGCCGATAAATTATTTATGGAGGTTTCCCCATGAAAATGACATTCCGCTGGTTTGGTGAAAAAAGCGATACCGTCACCCTGAAACAGATTCGGCAGATTCCCGGCATGACCGGCCTCATGGGTTTTCTGGACACCAAGGCGGCCGGCGAGGTTTGGACGGAAGAAGAAATCCAGGCCTATATCGGGCAGGTGAAGAAAGCCGGGCTTGACTGCGACGTAATCGAAAGCGTCAATGTCCATGAGGATATCAAGATGGGGCTGCCCACCCGTGATATTTATCTTGAAAACTACAGAATCACGATCCGCAATCTTGCAAAGCATGGCGTCAAGGTTATCGTGTACAACTTTATGCCGGTGTTTGACTGGCTGCGCACGGACCTTAACCGCGTCATCCCGGAAGATGGCTCCAACAGCCTTTATTTTGACGAAGCGGAGCTGGGTTCGATGACGCCGCTGGACATTGTCCGCAAGACCGCGGAGGATGCCAAGGGCTTCTCCCTGCCCGGCTGGGAACCGGAAAGGCTTTCTGTGCTGGAAAAGACATTGAAGCAGTATGAAAGCATTTCAACCGACAAGCTGCTGGAAAACTACAAATATTTCCTTGACGCGATCATACCCACCTGCGAGGAATGCGGCGTGAAGATGGCCTGCCACCCGGACGACCCTGCCTGGCCCATCTTTGGCCTGCCTCGAGTCGCCCACAACCTGGAGGGTTTTGACAAAATCATTGCCCTGAACGATTCCCCCGCCAATACGCTCTGCCTGTGCACAGGTTCCCTGGGTTCCGAGCCGAAGAACGATATCCCGGCAATCATCCGCCACTTTGGGGAGATGGGCCGTGTAAGCTGCCTGCACATACGCAATGTGAAGCATTTGGGGCCGCGCCGCTTTAGGGAGGCAAGCCATTTGTCATCGGACGGTGACCTGGATATGTTCGCCATCGTCAAGGCCATGCACGATACCTGCCCGGATGCGTATGTGCGCCCGGACCACGGCCGCATGATCTGGGATGAAACCGGCCGCCCCGGCTATGGCCTGTATGACCGGGCGCTGGGCGCCGCCTATCTGAACGGCCTGTGGGAGGCCGTGTCAAAGATGTCGGCAAAATAAGCCGCCTGGAAGCTATGATCTGCGGATTGCGGATGATTTGGGGCCGCGCCGCTTATACACAAAGGAGGATGGATGAACGCTGGCCGGCAACAAATACGCGAAACAGGTCGCGAATATGCCCTGCGCGTCATTACCAGCCGGATCATCAATTTGGAGCTGGCCCCGGGCAGCATGGTAAGCGAAAAGGAGCTGGCCGAGGAAATGGGCCTCTCCCGCACACCGGTAAGGGAAGCGCTGATTGAGTTGTCCCGGATTCACATGGTAACGGTCTATCCGAAAAAGGGCAGCGCGATCGCGCTGATTGATTACGCGTTGGTGGAGGAGTCACGGTTTATTCGCTACCTGCTGGAGATGAACGTGGTGGATCAGGTGTGCCGTTCGGCCCAGCCCGATGAACTGAACCGGCTGGCCAAAAACGTCAAGCTTCAGGCGCTATGCCTCAAGAGCCAGGATTTGCCAAGACTGATGCAGCTGGACAACGATTTTCATCAATGCCTGTTCGACATATCCCGAAAGCCGATGGTTTATCAATTGATGAAAACGGTTCAGATTCATTTCGACCGGGTGCGTATGATGTCGCTGGCGGCGGTGAAGGATACCAAGATTGTGAAGGATCATCAGGCAATCCTGGAGGCCGTCATGAACCGTGACGCCGCCGCGGCGCAGGCGATGATGGACCGTCACCTCTCGCGCTACCAGATCGACGAACAGGCGCTAAGGGCAAGGTACCCGAATTATTTTGTACCCCCTAAGACCGAAGCCCGCTGATTGGTTTCGTTTCTTTCATCAGGCAGCCCTGCCGGTTTTTTTGCGGCAGGGCTGCTTTCATTAAGCTGCCGCATATGCAGCCGGTTTCGGAATTGCGGTTATTGGCGGGGCACCGCCCGGCAAGCAGGCGTTTCTACCGCGCTCCCCCGCTGTGCTTGAAGGAGCGGCGCAGGCATGATATAATGCCGGCATGAAAACCCAAAAGAGCTATATCGCATGCGTGCTACCGCACAAGAGGTAAGAATGAGACAGGATTTTTCCAACGTGACGGATGAGCAGCTTTCCGTTCTATTCCCTGTTTTGCTTGAAGCCCATGATCCAAAGTGGAAAGAGTGCTATTTGCAGGAAAAGGCGTTTTTGCAGTCCATTTTCGGCGACAGGATTGTCCGCATCAATCATATAGGGAGCACCGCGGTTGATGGGCTGATCGCAAAGCCCACCATTGACATTTTGCTGGAGGTGGCGGAGGGCACCGATTTGAAGGATATAACCGAAAGCATGAAGGAGGAAGGTTATATCGTAAACATGCCCGGAAGCGACATCATCATGTATCTGAAAGGATATACACCGCTGGGATTTCAAGGCCAGGCAGTGCATATTCATGTGCGCCGCAGCGGAGACTGGGGCGAACTATACTTCAGGGATTATTTGTCGTCGCATGCCGGCGCGGCGCACGAATACGCGGAACTCAAGCGCAGCCTGAAAGACCGGTATCCAAATGACAGGGACGGATATACCGATGCAAAAAGCCGGTTTGTTCAAGCGTATACAGAGCGGGCAAGAATGGCGTTTCCCGGCAGATACATGCCGGATGCATAGGCAAGCAAAAAACACGCAAGGCCCATTTTGCCCTTGCTTATAAGGGAAGCCGCGCCGCACCCAGCCTTTGGGCCGCGGCGCACTATTTTGCCGCGGCAACCTGGATAGTCAATTTCGCGGTTTTGCCGTTGTCTGTTTTTATGGTAACGGTTGCCTTGCCGGCGCAAAGGGCCGTTACATGACCGTCTTGAGAAACGGCGGCGATTTTTTCCTTGGAGGAGGACCACTTGACCGTTGGGCTGGCTTGGGCCGGCAAGACATTCGCCTGCAAAGGAAGCGTCTCCCCCTCCTTCATCTCTACGGTGGTATTTGTAAGAAGCGCGCCGTCCGCGCCGATAATGTCAATGGCGCTTGCGGCAGGGTATACGGTCACCACCTTTTCAGCGGTAACCCCCGATCCATCCATTGCCGTGGCCGTAATGGCAACGGTGGATACCTCCGTCATTTTTTTGGCCGTTACCTTGCCCGTATTGGAAACAGCGGCAATATTCCTGTCGGATGTACTCCAGGCCACCTTGCTGTTTGCGGGCGCCTTGGGATCGGTTACAACAGCGGTCAACGGTATGGATAATCCGGCGGTAACCTTGCTTTCCCCCTGAACATCCATGGCATGGACAAGATATGTGACAAGTATTTTCATCTCGGCTTTTTTTCCGTTTGCCGTAACGGCGGTTATCTTGGCACTGCCCTGTGAATGGCCGGTCACCATGCCATTTGTGTCAACCGTCGCCACGCTTTCCGCCGAGGATGACCAGGCTATATCGGTTCTGGGGTTTTTGGGTGTAAATGCCGTGGTGATCTGCAAAGACTGGCCCACATCCAATACCGCTTTGCCGGACGGGCCAAGCTTGATTTTTGCCGTATTCGCCGCCGCTTCGCATCTGCTTCTATAATGGTTGGCGGGCGGTATCACTACTTCCGATCCATCGGTGAATTGATACCGGGTTATAACGACATATACGTTTTTGACGTCCTGCTGAGGATCGATTGAAACCTGCCCGGCGCCAAAGCATTCCCCCGGCGCGGCATTGAGATTGCCAACCGTTTGATACTGCACTTCCCTGCCGTCTACGTTTACGATTTTGCGCGCGCTGTCCAGGAAGTAGTACATCAGCTCCACGCGGTCAATGATTTTTTGCTCAGAGACATTCTTGAAAAGGAAACGCATTTGGTTAACGGCACCCTTTTCATCCATCCCCACATAATAACCATCGTACGCCACCGCCCCTTCGGGAAGCACGGACTGGGGCTGCGCCGCCGGTCCGGCAACTGTATTTGCCAAAGCACCCAATGTTACTTTCGGGAATGATACGCCTTCATCAACCGCCGCTATGCGCTTTGCATTGTTTTGAGAAATATCGCCGTTTTCATCGATATAGCCGACTTGGACCAGGCCCTGGTAAAAGTAATAGTAATCGTCGTTTGCCATCAGGGCAGGATCGGCGGATGATTCATAAAACTCCGTGCCCGTTACATACAGACGCAAGGCATAGGCACCGTTCGTCTCGTTCAGGGCCTTTAGCATTTGCACCCCGGCATTCCCCAACGGCACATAGGATCGCAGCCTGTAATTTTCATTTTCATCCCTGTAGCAAAGCGAGTATAGCGGTGTGTTTGTCAAATCCACCGTCCAAACATCATCGCCGATAAGCAACTCATAATAGATAAAATCAATATAGCTGTCTACCACGCCGGTAATCATCAGACCGGGTGTTATGCCTTCGCTCAGCTGCATAATGCCTATGCTGGACCAACAGCTTCCGGTACAAATGCCTTGAAGTTTCAATTCAACCGTCTGGCCGCTTGCGAATGTCCATAATTGGCCTACCACGTAAGGCCGGGTAATGAGTGTGGAATCATATGCTTCTTTATTGTTTGGGTCTGCCGAATAGCCATACAGGAACTCCCATACAGCCTCGTCCTGCGCTTCCCCGGCCAATGCCGCCGTGCAGCATGAAAAGGCAAAGGCCAGCAGCATTGACATAACGAATGCACAGGCAGCGCAATGCGCAAAGCGGATCGGTTTTGATAACGGTTTCATGTTGAACGCTCCTCTTCCCTATTCTCTTTTGTATCTGTCATGTTCGCCCCATGCCTTTTGACGGCCTAGAAACCGGTGACCAAAAAGATCAGCAGCTCACTGCAGGATTCATCCTCCCGCTCCTGCGCGGCCGCGACCAGCACGCCATCGCCGGCGGGAACCATGGACGACAGCCATGGATAATCGGTACCCAGCAGCTTGTCGCTTTCCACCATGCCCAAGAATTCGCCATTGTCCGTAAACAGCTTGAAGGCGCGGAAGTTGCCATCCAGCACCAGGATTCCGCCTGGTGTTTTTGCGATACCCGTAACGGAGCCGAAGGCGTCGTCGGCCATCCAGTCGTTTGCGCCAAAGGTAAACAGTTCATTTCCGTCAATATCAAATACGGCCACCCGCTGTGCATCGCCGTTTTGCGCGTCGGTGCCGGCCACATAAATGCGCTCGTCTGAAATGGAAACACAGCTGATGGAGCTGAAACGCCCCTGCCTCTTTTCTGCATCGGACAGATTTGACAGCACCCACGGCTCTGCCGTAAGCACTCCGCCCGATGCGCTGATTTTTTGGGGATCGGCGTTTGCAAAGAAGCTGATGCCCCATTCTCCCCCGGGGTGCATGGCCAGATCGCCGGAAACGCCGCTATCCGAAATGACATCTCCATCCTTTACAGTCAGGATGTTGAAAATACCCTCCGAAACATACAGAAGTCCGTCCTTTGCGATGCTCAGGTATTCAAAGTCGTCATTCAGCCTCATTGCGCCGCCGTCGAACACCGGGTCGGCGATGAGGTTTTGCCCATCCACAGCGTAGGCATAGAGCATTTTCCCGGCCAATACATACAGCCTGCCGCCGCCATAGGCGATTTGATTGTTGAATATGCTGTCCAGTATGATGGACTTCTCGGGTTTCAGCCATGCGGCGGTGAGATTCACATCCCCTGCACTGACCGTGGCAGGTTCGGGCTGATAGGGGGCCCCGTCTTCGGGCAGCGGCGGGTCTACATTGGGGGGCGTCAGCGTGGGCAGCCTGTAGGATATGGAATCAAGAATCGGCTGCAGGCTGTCGCCGATGTTCCCGGGCTGTTCAACGGTGATGACCAGGGTAATGCGGGATTCCGGCACACGGGCCGTATATTCGATATATTCCCAGCCCCAATTCTCATATTCGGTGCCGGAAAAATCGATGCCGCCGATCTTTACATGATCCAGCGATTCCTTGCCTGCCTTCACGGCATATTCCAATAGGTATTTGATTTTGTCGCGATACGTGCCTACGCCTTCGCTGCTGACGGTTAAGGATACGGAGGCGATGACTGCGCCGCTTGCATCCTTCAGTTCATATCTTGCCGCGCAATAGCTTTCCGTGTCGTACCGCCAGCCTTCGTTGCCTGTCCAGCCTTCCCCAGGCAGGGTCATGGTAAACATTGCCGTCTCGCACTTTTGATAATCTTCCCCCTGTACGGCCGGGGGTGTCGTTTCCGCGGCGGCAGGCGATGGGGTGGGCAGGGGCGTGGGTTCTGCGGTTGGCAATGGGGTAGGCATAGGCGTGGGCTCCGGGACAGGCGTGCCGGTTGGGGCATGCACATCCTTGCCGCTCTTTTGAAAGGTAACCGAAACCGCATCCGACCCGTAATTGACCGTCAGCTCCCCCTTTTCCCCGTTCCAGGCAGGGGAAGAGAAAACATAGCTGCCGCTGAGCGCGAGTTGCCCATCCTGATCCGACCAGGTGAGCTTTTCCGTGAATGTACTGGTGATGAACGCTTCGCCTGTTCCATCCTCCAGCAGGGTGATGGTGCACCCGTCGGGAAACAGCATGTCGATATCAAACGTATAGCCCATCGTATCATACCGGACGGCTTTCCATGTCCCGGCAAAAACGGAAGACTTGGCCGGCAGGGGCGTTGGCATCGCCTGTACGCCGCTTTCCTGGCCAAGGCGAATGAATTGTACGGTTATGCCGTCGGTTTGGGCCACCAGCCGTTCTTGATAATACAGCATGTCCGTGGGCACGGCGTCAACGGTAACATGGATGCCGCCGTCCATTTCCTCCCACGTGCCCAAGGAGTCGCTCCCCATGGAGGTCATGACAAGCGTGCCGTCCCTGTTGATCGAAATGGACAAAAGTTCAGAAACCGGTATGCCGCCGATATCCGTTTTCAGCACGCCGTCGCCCTCATCCACAGCCGACGCCACCCATTTTCCGGCATACCTGCTGCCCTTGAATATTGACAGAAGGCCGCCGCCCGCCGGCTTTGCCGCCACCTTCTCAAGATAGGACAGAACACCGTTTGTATTGTTGACAAGCAGGCCTTCCGCCAAATCAAACGCCACCGTCTGCCCGTCGATAACGGCGGATACACCCTTGGGGCCTTCCTCCCATGTGCCGGGTATTGGCACGCCAAGGGATGTGGCCTGCAAAGTGCCGTCCTGATTCAACTGAAGCTTCAGAATATCGGCCACAGGAGTCCCCTCGTACGCTGTCTGCTTCTCCCCTGTTCCCGGGTCAATGGACACGCAGACCCATTCCCCCGCATAGCCGGCGCCTTCAGCCAGCACAGCCGGGCAGCACAATGCCGCAAGCACGATCAAAAGCAGGCATGACGCCACAGCGATCATTCTTCTCATGGGATGGTTCCTCCTATATGATTTTTATCAGCTGAAGCACGCGGGAAAAGTACAGGGTCGCCGCAAGAACAAAGAAGCAGGGTCTGCGCCTGTTGCGGCCATACCGGCCGGCGCTCGGTCGTATGTTGGACAAAAGCGGTTTGTATGTTGATAGACGCACACATTGATTGATATGAGTATAACCAACGAAAAAGCACCTGTCAACTGAAACTGCATGCGCCTCCCGCCATGCCGCGGGCCGGCATGGACAAAACCGTTCAAATCAAGTATACTGCATGCAAAATGATGGATGGGAGATATATATGACACAGCAGAAGGAAAGAATGGGCGACGCCAACCAGATTACAAGGGAATATTTTGATTCGCTGCTGATTCAGATGCGGCACATAGGCGCGAAGGTTCCCTCCACCGTGCTGAACCTTTACGGGGAAACGTTTTTGACCCCTGTCATGACGGCCGCGCTGTCGCACCTTGACAACTGCCGCCCCGGCGGCGCGGCGGAAATGGCCAGGGGAGCCTGTTTCGCCGGCGCGGTGATGTGGACAGGCATGGGCGGGGAAGAGGAACTGGAGTCAATTGTGGCCACAGGCGCGAGAACGATCAAAATCATCAAGCCCCACCAGGACAATGACGTGATCTTCAGAAAAATGGAGCACGCAAAAAAGTGCGGCGCGCTGGCCGTGGGCATGGATATCGACCACGCGTTCAACAGCCGCGGCAAATATGACACCGTGCTTGGCCTGCCCATGGTTTCCAAGACGCTGGATGAAATAAAAGCTTTTGTACGGTCCACGG
>JAEWNM010000375.1 GCA_023392755.1 Bacillota bacterium | reverse complement strand
GAAGAGGACCTGGGCGGGCTGGGCGTTTGCTGTGCTCAATGTGCGGGTGGAGTTGGGGATTAGGGTCAGCACGCCGCAGCGGTCCACACAGAAGCCTGTGATGTTGGAGGCGAAGTTGTTCTGACTGCTGCCTACATTGGATACATATAGGAATTTGCCATATTGGTCCAGACTGTTGGGTTGCTGCCCGCCGGAATTGACCACCGAAGCTCGAACCAGCCCGCCGTCCCGCATTACACGGAAACTAGTGATCGTGTTGCTGCCCGCGTTCACGGCGAATAGAAATTTCCCGCACCGGGAGAGAATAAGCGATCCCTGGGAGGCCAGCGGATCGATGCCGTCGTCAGGCGTTGCGGATGATACCTCCCGCGTGCCGGTTCCGCTGCCGCCGGTGGGATAATAGTCGCGAAGAACCAGGGTGCCGTCCTTCATTCTGCGGAATACAACGATTTCATTCTCCTGTACGCCGTTGGTCATGATATATACCACGCCTTTTGGCCGCTGTTTCTTTTCCAAATACATTTGGATTCCTCCTTGATGGTAGTCTCCATATCAATTTATGCACAGACAGGGCCATGTGCGCAGGCTTGTTTCCAAAAGAACAGATAACTAAAAAGGGCTGTCTCTTTGTGCTTTACACACCATGAGACAGCCCATTTTGAAAAACCCTGCCGCATTACGCCTGCGGGGCCTCCCCGCCGCGGGTAACGTTTTTGATCCATTTGTTACCCCTGAGGCGGAAAAATGCGATGATCCACTTAAAGCACTGGTCAATGCGCGTGCACAGGAAAACAACCGGCAGCGGCGCCTTGAACACAAAGGCGGCCAGCGCCGTTATGGGCAGCACGATAAGCCAGCCGCACACCATATCCACCAGGGCTACGAATCGGCTGTCGCCCGCGCCCCGGTTGATGCCCACAAAGCAGCTGGCGTGATAGCTGGTGCCGACCAGTGTTACGGCCAGCAGCGATATCATGGCGGTGCTCATGGAAAACACATCCGGATCCCTGGCGGAGCCATAGAGCCTTGTAAACGGCGCCCCCAGCAGATAGACCACTGCGGCCATGGAAATGCCTATGAAAAGAAACATGATCTGTATGGTTTTGGAATAGGAGCGGGCTTTGTCATAATCTCCCGCGCCCACAGCTTTGCCTACCACCACGCTGGCGCCCCCCGCCAGCGCAAAGGTGAACATGGTGCCAAGGTTGGCCATGGCGGAGGCGATGCTGTTGGCCGCCGCGAACAGCGTGCCCATCTGACCGATAATCACAGCCTTGAGCATGCCGATCAGCGACCACTGCATGTCGGTGATGCCAACCGGAAGGCCATATCGTATGTAGTCCCGTATAAGCCATTTTTCCGTGCGTATCAGGTCCCTTGGGGAAAGATCGATGGCTTTTTGCACCTTAAAGGCATACAGCCAAACAATCACAAGCTCCACAACTCTTGCGGCGAGTGTGGCGATGGCCGCACCCTGCACACCAAGGGCGGGCAAACCCAGCTTGCCGAATATAAGCACATAGTTGAGGCCGACGTTTGTGACAAGCGAAGCCAGGGTAATGTACAGCGTGACCCGAACAACCTCCACGGCACGCAGCATACCCGTCAGGGCGGCGGTGAGGGCAAATGGGAGATAGCTGAAGCACACAATGGCCAGATATTGTCCGGCCATTTTCGCGGTTTGCAATTCACCGGACTTGACGACCAAGCCGATTACCGTGTTTGGGATCAGCAGCAGCACAAGAACGAACAAAACGGCAACAGCCACACATAGCATGGTGACGATGGAAAAGATCATCTTGATGCGCCTTGTATCCTGCTTGCCCCAGTACTGGGATATCAAAACGCCGGAACCGCCCACCAGTCCCAGGAGTGTGGCTGTATAAAAGGCCGTTACGGCGTTCACCTGGGATACCGCCGCCTGGGCGGCTACGCCGTTTGCCATGGAGGAGACCATAATGTCATCCGCCAGAACCACCAGAAAGGAAATAAGCGACTGAAACGCTACGGGAAGGGCAATACGGAATATCGTGCGGTAAAATTGCCTGTCACGTACCATGGATACATCCTCTTTTCATGATTCCATACAAGCGCCATTGCATGAGGATAACATATTTTCAGTGGAATGGGAAGGGCTGCTTTATGTAACCGGCGTATGCATAGGCCGGTGCAATCAGAGAACAATAGCCCTGTGAAAGCTGCATTTTGGACGAACACGATTTGGTATATCGGGCTGGCCGTGGCCGGTGCCGCGGTGTTTAGCGCCGCCCTTGTCTGGAGCAAGGAGCGGAAAAAGACGTTTGCCTTCTTTTTTGCGGCATTGGGTATGACGTATTTCATAGAGGTGGTTTTGCTGCTTGTCACCGACGCGTATGCGTATTATCCCCAAATTGCTTCGGACAGCTTCCATGAGTCTCTGATAGGGAATTTCTTTTCCCAATACTCCGTAACGGCCTCCGTCGTACTGATTGCAACGCTGGGTCTGAACACTTGGTGGCGAATAGGGTTTTCTGCCGCCTATTTTCTGATAGATGTGCTGTTTGTAAAGCTGAGCATCTATACCCACCATTGGTACAGCTCGTGGTATACGCTGGCCGGATTTTTCGTCTATAGCTGGGTCATAAAGAAATGGCACGGCAAAATCTTCGCCGGGCCAAGCAAGCCTGTTTACCTTTTTACGCTGTTTCTTGGCGTGTTCTCCCTGGGCGGAAATATACTGGGCACGACGCTTAATTTTTTGGAAATCCGCAGGTTCGCCATGAGCCTGTATACACAGGCTACAAAAGACAATACCGCATCCAGCATTGTTTACAGCGTGCCGGTTACCGCAGCCATCATCCTGCTTAACCGGTTGGAATGCCGGTTTGTTATCAAATGTTTTGCTATGCTGTTGCTGCTTTGCTGTGATTACGCATTGTATCGCGCGGGGGTGATTCAGGTAAGGGCAGGATGGTTTGTGGCCGGAGCAGTATTTACGCTGTTCGGGCGGTATTTTTTTGCATGGTTTGTCGGCCGGTGCCTGGGCGCACCAAATCCCGCGCGCAAATTGCCCAAATGATAGGGATGGGGCGCTGTTGCGGAGCATTGATGCCAGGCCATTTTCCGGCAGTTAAAGTAAAAATGTGCCGCGTTGCATTCAATCATTCGAATAGCACGGTGTTCTCCTGATGCCGAAAAAACCGAAGTCGGTTTGTTGTTTGCACGACCAATTTGGATTGGTACATAAGTCTGTACCGTTATTTGGCATTCAACCGTTTTTCATAGCACACAGCCTCTGTACGGCTCTGATACCTGCCATAATTGGGGATGCGCAGGTAGCCGTTCCGCTCGTAGAAAGCAACGGCCTTTTGATTCGCAAGCCTTGTCTCCAGGCGCAGCGCTTCATAGCCGATCATGGCCGCCTGATGCTCCAAATAGGATAAAAGCTTTGAGCCTGCGCCTATTGATTTTTTCCGTACATACATCCGTTTCAGCTCAGCGGTTTTCTCATCCATAGGCCGAAAAGCTCCGCACCCGACGCCATCTCCCTGCAGATTTCGGACAATAGCGAACAGGCTCCCGGGAACGCAAATATCCTCCACGTTAAAAGAGCTTTGCCCGCCATCACCCGTAATGGCATGCAGGCAATCGGACAGCTCCCGCATTAACAGAATGGCGTCGGCAGAACGGGGATCTCCAGCCGAAATGATAAGTTCTTCAGCAGTCACTTTGAACCCTCCGCAGTCGCTGATGGATGACGGGCCTGAAAATATGCATGCTGCTCCGCAAGCAGACTGTTAAAGCCGCCAATATCTTCCGGGGCAAGACCCGGTATTTCAACCGCATAGGCGCCGCATCTTACAAAATCGCTGCCATCGGGATATGTCAAAAGATAACCGCGTTCCTCCAATGCTGCGCCGCAAAGATTGCAACCGCAGCATTTATATTGTCCTTGCGATAATGAAACCGCTCGTTGAACTGCCTTCAGGAACTTTTCCGGAGGGCTTTTGCAGGCGTAAAATTTGATGCTGAAAAACGGCGCGCTGACCTTGCCGCCCCTTACACCGATCTTTGCGATGGTTTGGTTGACCTGGCGGTTATGGAAGGATAGCACATAACCCTGCACTTTCTGCCTTTGTGGAACGTAGCCAAGCTCGGTCAGACAATCGGTGATATTGAGACACATGGCCCTGTCCTGCTCATCAAGCAAGCATACAAGACCTGAAAGCAGTTTTAAGTTAGCCCTTTTCACCGTCATACCACGCTTTCTAAGCGATACATTTTGATGATATGGGTTCATTGTAACAACCCGGTGCGATGTATGTCAATCATGCTAATCGGCGGCCCATTGAAACATGAGGATATCCTGTTTTACTTGAACTGGAAGCAGGTTCCTGCTACAATGATGCTGCCTTGCGTACG
>JAEWNM010000266.1 GCA_023392755.1 Bacillota bacterium | reverse complement strand
AGGAAACCGGAGAATAAGCATGAAGAACAGAATCTATATCGCAATCGATTTAAAATCCTTCTACGCTTCGGTCGAGTGTATGGAACGCGGGCTTGATCCTATGAGCACCAACCTGGTTGTCGCCGATGCAAGCCGCACCGAAAAAACCATATGCCTCGCCGTCTCTCCCTCCCTCAAAGCATACGGCATTCCCGGCAGGGCAAGGTTGTTTGAGGTTGTGCAGAAGGTAAGGGAGGCAAATGCGGCACGGCTGCGCAAAGCGCCGGGACGTATATTCACCGGTTCTTCCTACAATGATACAGAGTTGAAATCTAAGTCTGATCTCTCGCTGGACTACATTGTTGCGCGACCGAGAATGGCGCTATATATACAGTACAGCACGCGGATTTACAATACCTATCTAAAATACATCGCGCCCGAGGATATTCATGTCTACTCCATCGACGAGGTGCTCATTGATGCTACCGCTTATCTGAACACCTACAACCTTTCAGCCCGCGAGCTGACCACGAATATGATGCTGGATGTTCTTCATACGACCGGTGTTACAGCCACCGCGGGAATTGGCACAAATCTGTATCTATGCAAGATTGCTATGGACATTCAGGCAAAGCACATTCCGGCTGACAGCAACGGCATGCGAATAGCGGAGCTTAACGAAATGAGCTATCGCCGCTCGCTTTGGTCACACCGGCCTTTGACGGACTTTTGGCGCGTCGGCAGGGGATATGCCAAAAAGTTGGAGGAACACGGCCTTTTTACAATGGGAGATATCGCAAGGTGCTCTCTGGGAAGCCCCACCGATCACTATAATGAGGATTTACTATACAAGCTGTTCGGTATCAACGCCGAGCTGCTGATCGACCATGCATGGGGCTGGGAGCCATGCACAATGGCCGATATCAAGGCGTATAGGCCAGGCACAAACAGCATTGGCTCCGGGCAGGTGCTTCACAGCGCCTATCCCTTTGACAAAGCGAAGCTGATCGTGCGGGAAATGACCGATCTTTTGGTGCTTGATCTGGTGGATAAAAGGCTTGTTACTGACCAGATTGTTTTGTCGGTGGGATATGATGTTGAAAGCCTGACAGACCCGATGATAAAGAAATCCTATCACGGGGAGGTTACCACTGACGGCTACGGACGCTCTGTTCCGAAATCCGCACACGGTTCGGTCAATCTTGGCAGGCAGACCTCCTCCACAAAGCTGATTCTGGATGCCGCCACAGAGCTGTTCGAGCGCATTGTCAACAAAAATCTCCTGATCAGAAGAGTCAACATCACGGCAAATCATGTTGTGGACGAGGCAGCCGTTCAAAAGACAGAAAGCCTTGAGCAGCTTGATCTCTTTACGGATTACGCGGCTGTACAGGCGGAAAAAGAGGCTGAAGAGGCTGCACTGGCACGGGAAAAAAAGATGCAGCAAGCAATGCTGGAGATCAAAAAGAAACACGGCAGGAACGCTATTTTGAAGGGCATGAATCTTCAGGAGGGTGCTACCACAGTAGACCGGAACAAGCAGATTGGGGGGCACAAGGCATGACGGTATCATATGACGACATCATCCATCTGCCGCACCACGTATCTGCGACACGCCCTCATATGTCGCTTCATGACCGGGCAGCCCAGTTTTCCCCCTTCGCTGCTCTGACCGGTTATGATGATGCCATCAGGGAAACCGCAAGGCTGACGGACGAGAGAATGGAATTGGATGAATATCTAAAGTATATGTTAAGCGACAGGCTGCAAATCCTAGCGGACCGGATGAAGGAGCATCCCGAAATCGAAATCACCTACTTTCAGCCGGATTCCAGGAAAGACGGCGGCGCTTATATTACTGCCGCTGGCACAGCGAAAAAGATAGACGAATATGAACGGATCGTCGTTATGACCGATGGCACGGTGATCCCCATGGATGAAATAATCAGCATAGGCGGGCAAATCTTCGAAACTTTGTCTGATGGATGAAACGATCAGCAGGAATTTATCGGGCACTTATAAAAGAGTAAAGGTTGAGGCCGTCGGAAATTGGCGTGATTTCCAAGTCGTCTGATTATATATAGCGAGGATCATATCATGAAATTAAGCTCGGAAGAAAGAACCCCGGCCAAAAAAAACGGCTTGATTCGTGCACTGTTCATTATTTATCTGCTCTTTCTTGTTTGGTCGGTTCTCTGGAAATTTAACGTGCCGTATATTGGGGATGGTACACTTCGGCTCATCAACCTGACGCCGTTCTCTGGCAATTCAAACCCTGAGATGCGTTTCAATATCCTGATTTTCGTGCCATTCGGCCTGCATATTTCCATTCTCGCGCCAGATCGTGCATTATTTAAGCGGGCTTTTGTGATGCTTCTCGCCAGCGCCCTCTTTGAAGCACTTCAATACATCCTGGCCATAGGGCACAGTGACGTAACCGATTTGATACTCAATACTTTGGGCGGTATCGTCGGGATGGCGGTTTTTTCCATACTGACCCAGTTATTTGGCAAAAACGCCCGCAGAGCCTTGCTGGTCGTTTGCGTTGCTGTCACGCTTTTTCAATTGGCTGTCGCAGTGTTTTTCATGCTGTTCGGGCGCATACGCATTGCCTGACCCCGCTTTTTTCCGACCGCAATCCGGTGCCCCGTACCTTGATAGCGTAAATTCCGCCATGATTTTTTCATGCAATATTACCTTTCGTTTTTTGTGTCAGAAAATTAACAAAACACTTGCAATGAATTTATTATGATGTATAATGGAAAAGATGTGGAAACAAGCATCCTCCGCCTGCTTGGGCAATGTGCAATATTGTTTCCAAATGAAAGGGGAATTCCAATGAAAAAACTGCTTACCGTTATTCTGTCCGTGCTGCTGGTCCTCTGTTCCGTAACTGCGATGGCCGAGGAAAATGTTATTACCGTCGACCTTGTAGAAAATGGAACATGGGTTGCTTTTGATGACTATGGATTCAATGTATGTTTGCCAAGCGATTGGAATGTGCTTGAAATCTCCGAAGAGGCAGCCGAGGTTGGCATTATTTTTTCCTGTCAGGCTCCTGACTCAGCGCGTTCCTTCACGATTGCTTATAATGACCTGGAAGCCGCTTCCGATATAGAAACCATCGCGGCGGGCCTTGCCGCAACGTATGAAAACGTACAAGTTATCAGCATTAACGGCATTCCCTATGCCGCCTATGAAATTGCCGCAAACGATGTTACTGGTATCGTCGCTTTGAGTCAGGATGGCACCGCCCTTTACCAGTTCGTGTTCTATCCGGCCTCCGATAGCGAGTTTGCGCCGCTGGCACTCCAGATTGCCGCCTCTATCAATGCATCTACGGAAGGCACGGATGCGCAATAACCGTCATTCGTACGCATTGTTCCCTTGATGCCGATCCTGAGGCTTTTCTCCATGACATGAATACTCTACTTTAGTTTATGCTGACCCCACAAAATGAAAGCCCCGAAACCCTTTATTCTACTGGGTTTCGGGGCTTTTTTTCATGCCGCCAGACAGGCCTGTGCATTGATAATTGATATTGAACACAATTAGCCGTATAATCTTCATAATGCACAAGGGGCCAGTTTGTGTTCACTGTATTTTGTAGAGGGGTGAGGATCATGAAGAAGCTGTTCCTGCTATGCATGGCCGTGGCTTTGCTTGTTGGTGTGTTCATGGTCCCCACGTCCAAGGGTATTGCATCCATCGCGTCACGGTATCCTTTCAAAGCCGGCGATATGGCCTGCATCCGCAAATCCGCATCATTTTACACGTGCAAAAACGGAAATTGGGCGCCGGCTGATGTTCGGCCTGCCCAGGTTACAGGGATCATCAAGTCCATCAAAACAGTGACATTGCCTATCCCGGATAAATTGGAAGTATCTTATCCAAGGGCTGTGAAGCTGTATTTTCCGTCCGGCGGCAATTCAATTACGCTGTACGAAATTGCCGGCTGCGTAAATGCCAAAAGCCTGTGGGTGGATGATATTGCGCCGGCCATTTCATATGGCAATCAAACGGTTATATTTGATGCATACAAAGGGGAAATCCATGTCAATCTCAAAACGTCCAGCTTTCGGAAAACTGTGCTCCATCACGGGCTGGAGATTGCAAAAGCATTGCGGCAGGAACACAAAAACCTTGGATATGAAGAATACTTCAAGGTAGATATTGAATACTTCGCATGGGAGCTGATTGCCCACGCCTACGCGGCTGAGTACGGCCTGCCCGGATACTGGGATTCCTCAATAGCAGACTGCAGCGTATCGGAAACCGACGCTGTAACGCAGGCAATGATTGAGCTGGCCCGCATGTTTTGGAAAGAAGGCCCCGAAAAAAAGTGGTGACGCTGCCGGCCACCATATTTGCCAAAATGAAATGATAAGCCTCCGTTGGCGGGAAGGCCGTTTATGGCGGCCATGCAGGTTTGATACCATGCCGGCGGCCCTTCCGTGTAAAAGATGCGCTTGTCCTGTTTCCATATTGTATGGCTTTTGTTATAATACGGCATCGCAATAATGATGTTTTTGAGGGGGAACCGATGATGGATACCAAACAGAGAGATATATGGGGGCATGCCATAAAAATACTGTTCGCCCTGATCATAGCCGCGGGCATGATTATAGCTGCCCATACCTTTTCCAGTACGGTTGCGGGCCGCCCTGTAATAGGCAGCTTTAGCGGCAGTCTTTCGCAAAGCAGCACCAGCGAAATAATGGATCTTCCGGCGCTCCGCTACTATCTCTCCCTATACCCCTCAGAATCCTATGGCGAATATGGCGGTGACGGCAGCTCCTATATGGGATATGACGCTGAAAACGCAAAAATCCTCGACGACCTCCAGCGCGACATTGTGAGCGGAAAATGGCCCGATTTTCCGTATGTGCAGTTGGGTGAACGCATGTATTTCAGCAAACAGGCTGTGGATGATTGGTTTTATGCCCAAGCCAAGGTTCAGCTCCATATTCAATAGCCGGATGGGGCAAATGTCTTTGTCAAACCCCGGCGCATCATGGGGCTGTGATGGCAAACCCCGCGCCATATGTACAAAAAAGAAAGCCGCGCTTTTTCCGTGCAATGCTTGACATTTTTCATCCTTCCAAAATCATTGCCTACTGCTGCTCCTTCCCTTTTGTGAGCAGCTTTTTATATGTCATATCAATCCCAATCGCGCCAAGAGGGGCGGTAATAAGAATGGAAAGTACCGCGACGCTCAAAATGATATTCCCCGCGGCAATCCCCGCCGCCAGGGGAATGGCGCCGACGGCGGCCTGAACTGTCGCTTTGGGAAGATACCCAATATTGCAAAAGATTGCTTCCCTGGCATTGAGGCCCGATTTGACCAGGCTGACGGAGACACCGGCAGCCCTGAACAAAAGTGCGCCGAATATCACCAGCACAGCCGTAAGGCCGGCTGTATATACATACCGGATATCCACCGCTGCGCCTACCAATACAAACAAAACCAATTCCGCCGCCACCCATATTTTGGAGAACTTGCCCGATATTCGCTTGGCGACAGCCTCCTGCATCTTCAAAACCGTTCCGCCCAGCGCCATTACCGCCAGAAGGCCGGAAAACGGTACAATGCCGGATATGTGCTCCTCAAAGCCTACGAACAAAAAGGAGATGCCCAATATAAGCAGTATCTTGACCGTATCCCGCATATGAACCTTTTTGAATACATGTACCAACGCGATTCCTACCCCGATTCCAATGGCAAAGCCGGTTGCAATGGAAATCGGAATCCCCAAAAGGCCGGCAAAACTGAACGTGCCGCCCTTGGCAACACCTATGAACGATGTAAAAAGAACAATGGCATAAATATCGTCAGCCGATGCCCCGGCCATAACCAATTGAGGTATGCTCTTGTTCATGCCATAGCCCTTTTCCATCAGGGTCAGCATTTTGGGAACGATAATGGCCGGTGACACCGCTGCCAGCATCGCGCCCATGATCGCGGCTTCTATTACGCTCACCCCCAAAAGCGGCGGGGCAAGCAAGACGGCCCCGGCGATTTCAAAGGTGGCGGGTATGAAGCACATCAAAACCGCAGGCCGTCCGACCTTCTTCAAGTCTTTGATATCAAGGGATAGCCCGGCCCGCGCCAGAATCACGATAAGCGCTATTTCCCTTAAGTCTGCGGATATGGCCATCATTTTGGGGTCAATCCAATTAAGAAGGTGCGGCCCCAAAACCACGCCGGTTATAAGCATTCCCAGCAAGCCGGGCAGACGGATTTTTTGGAAAATACCTCCCAGTGCAAAGCCAATGATTAAAACAAGCGCCAGACTGACCAGCATGATCTGCAATCTCCCTCTCGAATCATTATTTCCTCACGCCCATATTGCCATAAGTGGCATTGACGGCCCTTGCCCGTGCGGGATTTTCCTGTCCAGCCCAAGGAACCGCCTCTATAAAGCACAAAAACTGATGACCGCCGCAAAAACATTTGCAGAAGTCATCAGCATCAATGCGCTTTTAGCTTACGCTATGGGAGAACTTCATTCCCGGATGACATCATAGTGCATCCTGTCCCAAAAGTCAACGATTCCAATGCCGTCACGCTTACGATTCTGCCCTCATCCTTCCGATCCACTGAGCGCCGTATTCCCCGCGCCGCCCTCCGGAAACCAGTGCCTTGTTTTGTTTGCGATCTTCACAAGAATCAGCATAACGGGCACTTCGGTCAAAACGCCAACCGTCGTCGCAAGCGCGGCGGGTGAAGTTGTGCCAAACAACGCAATGGCAACAGCCACGGCCAGCTCGAAAAAATTCGAGGCTCCAATCATGCCGGCAGGAGCCGCTATGTCATGGGGCAGCTTCAGCCATTTGCACGGGAGATACGATATGAAGAAAATGAGAAAGGTTTGTATCGTCAGCGGAACGGCAATTAGAAGGATGTGCAGCGGGTTGTTCAAAAACACTTCGCCCTGGAACGCAAACAGAAGGATTAGTGTTAGCAGCAGGCCTGCCACGGTGACATTGTCAAACCTGGGAAGAAACTTTTTCTCAAAGTACGCAATCCCACGGCGCCTGGTAATCAGCACGCGGGACAAAATGCCGCCGCCCAGAGGGATGACAACGAACAGCACGACGGACAGAATCAGCGTATCCCAGGGAACGCTGACGTTGCTGACACCCAGCAGGAATTTCACGATGGGAACAAAGGCGGCAAGTATGATCAGGTCATTTGTGGCTACCTGAACCACTGTATAAGCGGGATTGCCGCGGGTCAGCGTGCTCCACACAAACACCATGGCTGTACAGGGGGCCGCGCCCAGCAATATGGCGCCCGCCAGATACTCCTTAGCCAGGTCTGGCGCAATGAAATTGCCAAAAACAGTGTAGAAGAAAAAAGACGCGACGGCAAACATGGTAAACGGCTTAACGATCCAATTCGCCGCCCATGTCACAAAAAGCCCCTTGGGGTTCTTGCCCACGTTTTTGATGCTTTGAAAATCCACCTTCATCATCATGGGGTATATCATAATCCAGATCAATATGGCTGTCGGCACAGAAACCTTCGCATATTCAAATTGGTTCAGGAACGCGGGTATGCCCGGCAGAAACCTGCCGATCAGTATACCGGCCGCCATGCAAAGTGCCACCCATAGCGTCAAATACTTTTGGAAAAATCCTATCCCCTGCGCCTTTGCTTCTCTCATATGGCCGCCGCCTCCCACTCCTCATAGATCATTGTCTTAACAGCCGGCATGCGGTGTATTGCAGATGCAGTCTTCTTTTGGCTGTGTCAGCGCATCCAGAAATTGATGCAGCCGGGCAACGCGCTCCGGCCTGATCGAATAATGCATCCATGTTGCGTCCTTCCGCCCGGAAACAAGCCCACATTCCATAAGCATTTTCATGTGATGCGAAAGTGTGGACTGGGAAATCGGAAGGCCTTCCAGTATGTCGCATGCGCACATCTCGCGGCATGACAGCATATCCAGTATCTTCAGCCGGGTGGGCTCGCTCAGCACCTTGAAAATTTTTGTTTCAGCCTCATAACCGATCATGCTGTCCGCCTCCGCAAATAGTTTGGCCCATAGCGATAGGGTATGCCGCAATATCGATTCCGGTGAATCTCCACTGCACCTCTGATTATATTGCATACTTCGACGTTCGTCAATATTTATTATCGTCGAAGTTTGGCCTTGATTTTTTATTAAACGTATTGACAGATTTAGATATGGCGCATATACTGCTATCAATATCGAATATTTTGAATGTGAGGTGGCGATGTGGCATCTTCCTATGAGGATAACATCCGCGTATTCAAAGCATTTTGCGATGAAAGACGGCTTGCGATACTGGAAATGTTGCGTGAAGGAGAAAAATGTGCCTGCATACTGCTTGCCAAAATGAATATCAGCCAGTCGACCCTCTCCTACCATATGAAGGTTCTGTGCGACTCCGGCATTGTAGCCAGCCGGCAGGAAGGAAAGTGGACACATTACCGCATCAGTGATGCAGGCTGCAACGACGCGATTGAAATGCTCCGATTATTGACAGCGGCGCAGGCCGCCGCACAAAACGCAAAATGCTGACCATAACCCGCTGCCCAAGGGCAGCCCTTTATTGGCGGTTCATATCGAATTTGTTGGATGTATATAGGGTTTCCGGAAAGTGAGGCAATGCTCCATGCATATTTTGAGCGTTATTTGGGACTTCATACAATATCAGCTTTTGGGCATGAAGTGGCTAAATGACCTGCTTGGCCAGCTGATAACCTTGTTGGGCCTTAACAGGAACAGCTCTATAGGCGGCAGCATTCAATTTTTCTTGTATGATACAATTAAGATATTGGTCCTGCTTTCCATTTTGATTTTCATCATCAGCTATATACAGAGCTATTTTCCCCCCGAGCGGACAAAACGAATTCTGGGCCGCTTCAAAGGCATCACGGCAAACACATTGGCCGCGCTGCTTGGAACGGTGACGCCTTTTTGCTCCTGTTCCTCCATTCCCTTGTTTATTGGTTTTACCAGCGCCGGTCTTCCCATCAGCATGACCTTCTCCTTTCTAATCTCATCGCCGCTGGTGGATTTGGGCTCTCTGGTTTTGCTCATGAGCATTTTCGGCTTCAGGGTCGCCATTGCCTATGTGGTGCTGGGGTTGGTGCTTGCCGTCATTGGCGGCACGGTAATCGGAAAGCTGAAATTGGAAAAGTATGTGGAAAGCTTAGTGAGGGCAGCGGGAAATGTAGATTTGGAAGCGCCGGAGCTTACAAGGCATGACCGGTTTGCGTATGCCAGGGAGCAGGCGTTGGCCACCATCAGAAAAGTGTTCTGGTATGTGCTCATCGGCGTAGGCATTGGCGCACTGATACACAACTGGATTCCCCAAAGCCTGATACAAAGCATTCTTGGCGCAGGCAACCCCTTCTCCGTTATCCTTGCCACGCTTTTGGGCATACCGATGTATGCCGACATATTCGGCACAATCCCCATTGCGGAGGCCCTGTTTTTGAAGGGTGTGGGCCTTGGCACCATTCTTTCTTTCATGATGGCCGTTACCGCCCTCTCCCTGCCTTCCATCATCATGCTGCGCCGCGCGGTAAAGCCAAGGCTCCTGGCCATTTTTGTCGGGATCGTAACGGCGGGTATCATCCTTATCGGTTATTTGTTCAACGTGCTTCAATCCATTCTGGTGTAAGGGAGAACCCGATATGGCAGGAACCTGGCATCCTGTAATCGGCTGCTTTGAATGTGTGGAATGCGGAACATGCGCAAACAATTGCAAGCATGGCGTCTATGACAAAGCAAAAACGCCGTTACCTCTCCCTGTATGCCGCCGGATAAGCGGCAGCTGATGATTCCATAATCGAATACACCAACCACGGCGGCACCCTCGAGAAAAAAAAAGGAGATGAGATACATGGCATTATTCAGCTTTGGCAAGAAAAAGGATGCTCCCTGCTGCGCAAACGCACAGCCCGAAACAACTTCCGCCTGTGCTTGCGGCGGGCAGTGTGACACGGCGGGCGCAAAGCAAGCCCGGTTCATTGTTTTGGGGGCCTGCTGCCAGAGGAGCACGGAAACATTCGGCAATGTCAAGCAGGCCGTAAAGGAAATGGGCTTTGAGGATGAGGTTATCAACATCGGCGACGCGCTGGAAATAGCCAAATTCGGCGTGATGCAGACCCCTGCCCTTGTAGTGGACGGTAAGGTGGCCGCCATGGGAAAACTGCTTAAGGTTGACGATGTCAAGAAGATTTTTTCAAAGCTTGACGTAAAATAAACGCCGGCTCTGCTCCGTATATATTTTATGCATACGCTTTTTGGGAATGGGGCAGTCCAGACGGGCTGCCCCATTTCTGAAAGCATGCACGAAGCGTGATATGACTTTTCTCAAGTGCTCACATAAACTTGCTTAAGCCAGACACAATATGGTTTCCCCAGTGCTTGCACGCCGCCTTCATCCATCCTGCGCGCGTTCATCGAAATAGCCCGGGGCTGATCGCGATGCCTCCAGGGCCTTCCGCACCCGGAACTGTGCCAAGCGGCAGACCGTAGGTGGTAAATACGGCCACCTGCCCGATGGCGGAAATAAACAGCCTTGCCTCGCAGGCATCCAGCGCGATCTGGTCCACGCCATAATAGGATGAAATGGTTAGCCCGTGGGCGAACGAACGCTCAAGCGTAAGGCTGCCCGCAACCGGGTCAAAGGCGTAGATATCCACATTGGAGGATGCCAGCACAAACACATGCCTGCCGTCACGCGTAACGGCCAGGCTTTGGGGGTTGTTGGAGGACGGCATACTGCCCAGCAAAAGCACATTCCGGGGGATGATCGTGCTCAGTACGCTGATGGTATTGTCATTGCTGTTGGCCACAAAGGCAAACTGCCCGCATGGGCTGAAAATGATATTGATCGGGCCTTGCCCGACGGGAAAACTCTGCCCTGTGTCTTCCAAAGAGCCGTTGGGATTGATCACAAACCTGTGAACACTGTTATTGAAGAATTCAGCTGTCAGCACAAGGTCGCGGCATACAGGGGATATGGCAATGGCTTGCGCACTGGTGGGCAGCGTTGAAACAAACGCGTTTTGCCTGGCTGAATAGGACACGATGTCCTGGTTATCGGCGGAGCCGTCTACGGACAGCGCATATTTGCCATCCGGCGTCAGCGCCACATCCTCAAGCATCGTTGCGGAAACTGCGCTGCCCGAAACGCGGGCCGGCCTTGCGCACAGGTCTATCTGAAACATGGTCTTGCTGCCGAATGAAGTTACAAAGGCGCGCGCCAGGTCGTTGCTGATCGCCACATCAAGGATGTCCGCGTCAAGCGGCAACTGCTGCTGCACCTCAAATGTGTTTGTATCGAAAATGCTGATCCTTCGTTGGGCACTTTCGACAACAATGCCGAAAGACTCTCTTGTATACATAGGTGGATACTCCTTTCCGCATAGAAAAGATGTTCATCCCATATATCGTATGGCATTTATGCGCGATGTGTTCGCAGCCTGATGGAGCGTATGAATCTGTTCCAAGCGGCGAGGGGTTTGGGATGACCGGGCTTTTGCCGGCAAGATGCGCACAGCAAAAAGCGGGCTGCCCTGCTATAAAGGACAGCCCGCCCCAGTACGCTGACAAAGTCAACCCCTGACAGCCTGTTCAAAAACCCGCAGGACCAGGAACCAAACCCGCAAAAGAGGGAGCTTATTAGGTAATAAGTGACCGATTTTTGCGGGCGGCGGCGGCAATGCAAGCAAAAACGCTGCTCATATAAGCAGTGTTTTTGCGGCTGGGGGGTTTTTCAACAGGCTGTGACCCGGCCACTATCTTATTTTTCCATGGCCGCCCGGCGGGAAAAAATCGCATGAATGATTGCGGGGTCAAATTTGGCCTGGCGCTGGTAGGTGTACAGCCCGTTCTGCTCCTGTTCCACATCGGTCAGCTGCGTATAACACAGGCCGCAGTGGTCGGGATTATCCAACAGCGCGTCGGTGAGGCCTTTGAGCCGCGCCAGGAATTCTTCCCGGCTTTGGGGGCGCTGGCCGTAGCCCCAGCCGGCCTTTTCCGTATCGCTCCACCATATGCCGCCGTATTCGCTGACAAACACCGGCTGGCCGTTGTATCGCTGCCTTTTTTCAAAACGTTCGTGTATGGGTGCCGTGCCCGGCCCGTACAGCGCGGCAAAGGCTTCGGGATTTTGCTCATAGTCGTGCACGTCGTGGATATCCGTTTCCACGTGATAGTTGCCGCTGGTGTCAATGACGGGGCGTGTGGTATCCAGCGCTTTGGTCACGCGGTATACGGTGCGCAAAATTTCGTCCTCCTGCTGGCGGCCGGACAAATCCCATGTCTCATTGAAGGGGCACCAGCCTATGATGCACGGCGCGCTTGCGTCCCGCTCCACGGCCTGCAGCCATTCCTTGAGAAACACGGGCAGCGTTGCGATGTCCGTATGATCCATGCCCCAGTTGCCCATTTCGCCCCAGCACAGATAGCCCATATGATCGGCATGGTACAAAAATCTTTCCTCAAACACCTTTTGATGCAGCCTCGCACCATTGAAGCCCATGGCAAGGCTCAGCAGGATATCGTTTTTCAGCGCTTCGTCACTGGGCGCGGTACATATGCCGTCGGGATAAAAGCCCTGGTCCAGCACCAGCCGCATGAATACGGGCCGGCCGTTGATCAAAAACCGCATGCCGTCAAAGGCGACATCCCGCAGGCCGAAGTAGGATGCAAGTGTGTCCACCTCCCGGCCGTCCTTCACAAGGCGAAGGGAAATGTCGTACAGGTTCGGTTCGCCCACATTCCACAAATGTTTCTGGGAAAGCGCAAGCTCCGCCCGTACCGCCTGCCCCGCCGCTTCCGCCGACAATGCGCCGCAGGCCTCCCCTTTGAAGGCGGCGGCGGCATGAAGCGCAATCCCCTTCGTATCGCCCTCAAGCAGGGCCTCCAGATAGACACGGCCGTTTGCGGCGTCGGGTGTAAACTTCACACGGCGTATATAGGTCTGCGCAACCCATTCCACCCATACCGTCTGCCAGATGCCCGTTGTGCGGGTGTAGTCGCAGCCATGGGAATGGTATTGGGCCGACTGCTTGCCGCGGGGCTGTTTGCCCGAGCGGGTGTCATCCTCCGCATAGACTGTTACAAGGTTGTCCCCGGGCTTTACAAGGCTTGTGATATCCAGGGTGAAGGAAGTATAGCCCCCGTCGTGTATGCCCGCCGGAGCGCCGTTTACAAACACCTCGGCATGGTAATCCACAGCGCCAAAGTGCAAAAGCGTGCGCAGGCCGGCCTTGTCCCGGGGGATGAAAAGCGTCCGCTTATACCACACCGCCGCCATGAAGTCCTTGTATCCCACGCCGGAAAGAACGCTTTCCGGGCAAAAGGGAACGGTGATTTCACCGGACAGGGTAGTGCTTTCCACCAGGCCCCTTGCTTTGCCAGAACGGCCCTGGTCAACTTCAAACTGCCACTTTCCATTAAGGCTCTGCCAATTTTCACGGTAAAACCTGGGCCGGGGGTGTTCTCCTCGGGGTATGTTCATGCCGAATCTCTCCTTTTGCATTCTGGAGGATATCATACCACCGATGGACCTATATCACAATACGGAAGGCTATCCCCAGGGCGGCCTCATGCAACTGCACCGCGCCAAGGCAAACGCCTATTGACACCATGGCCAAACCCTGTACAATAGGAGCGAAGCCCATACATCCATGTACAAATCAAAAGTAAACGGGGTGACAGTTATGAAAACCCATGCACAACGGGCCAGGGAACTGTTCGAGCAGGGATACAACTGCGCGCAGGCCGTGTTCGCCGCGTTCTGCGACGAGACCGGCATGGATATGGAAACGGCACTGAAAATATCGGCGCCCTTTGGCGGCGGCATAGGCAGGCTGCGGGAGGTATGCGGCGCGGTAAGCGGCATGGCGATGGCGGCCGGCATGAAATACGGCTACACAGACCCCCAGGATATGGACACGAAAATGGCGCATTACAGCCTGATCCAATCGCTGGCCAATGCGTTCAAGGAAGCGAACGGCTCCTTTATTTGCAGAGAGCTTTTGAATCTGGACGGCGCGGGCAACCCCATCCCGGAAGCCAGAACACCGCAGTACTATCAGGCGCGCCCGTGCGCCGACCTGGTGGAGCGCGCTGCCGGGATACTGGAAGAATACATGCAATCCAAATAAACGGAGCTGCCGCGCCATCGCCGCGTTTTGTTTCGGCGGCCCCTGAGCCGGATGGGCAGAATCGCGTTTAGAAGCTTTGACCGCCGTCGTTTTGAACCCTTATGCAATTGTATGGTTCGCATTTTGGCCCCTTGGTCAGACAAACAAATCATCATGGAAAACGGTGCCTGCGGCAATCCGCTCCCTCAAATCCCGCACCTTGCCTTCAATCTCCTGGATCACCCGCATAAACTCGGCATCCCCCTTCCCGGTGGGATCGTCAAGCCCCCAATCCTCCATATGCCTGCAAGGCAGATACGGGCACGACACATTGCAGCCCATCGTCACCACGATGTCTACGGGCGGTATGTCCGCAAGCAGCTTGGGGCGCTGGGCTTTTTCCATATCAATGCCGTAGTGCTTTTTCACAAGCCGCACGGCATCGGGATTGATGGTATCCATTGAAACGGTTCCGCCGGAATAGCTTTCATAAATATCACCGGCAATTTGGCGGCTGAGGGCCTCGGCTATTTGGCTGCGGCAGGCGTTATGAACGCAAATAAAGGCTACTTTGGGCAGCATATTCTTTCCCCTTTCATCCATCGCATTTTAACTGGGGTTCAATAAGATTGTACCCCTTTTTTTCATGTTTGCCACGGAAAAAACGTATCCTGTCCAGCGCATGATTTAGCCAAACGCATACAGGCCCCGTCCCAAGCGGTGAAGCGTACGGTGCAAAACGGCCCGATCCGCCTTCCCGGAAGCTTTTGCCTCATCCCCTGCACCGGTCTTGAATCCATACAATACAATGTAATGGAATCCCAATGATTCAAAGACCACATGGGAGGCTTTTTCATGAGCATTCTGAAACCACGAAGCGGCAACCTGCTTCAAAATGCCAGTTTTGAAGCAGGATTGTATTTTTGGCAGGCCGAAAACGCGGGCATCGCCAACAGCTCCCCGGCGGAAGGAACCCAGGTAGCCGGCCTCTTTGCCGGCGTTGGCAGCCTGTATCAGATAGCGCCCATATCTCCCTTCCTGCGAAGGCCGTTGTTTTTGAGCTTCATCGCCTATGCGCCGGAGCCTGCCGGGTCAGGCAGCCTGACAGCGGAGGTATTATGGCTGGACAGCGCATTCAATGTAGTGGGCACCGGGCTTCGGGCCGTTATCCCCGGCAGCGCCATCACCAATGCCAGAATTACGTTTTTTAACGTGACGGATACACCGCCCCTTGGCGCGGTATGGGCAAAACTGCTGTTCAGCAAAGGGCAAAGCGACCTGCAGGTGTACTTGGACCTGATCAACCTGACCCCGGTCAAAACGGCCAACCTGATCCAGAACCCAAGCTTTGAATACGGGCTGGACAACTGGGCCGCCACAGGCTTTGTCCCCGGCTTTTCACCCGTACTGGAGGGCGGCGCGGCAGCTTCGTCCGACCTTTTGTCAAGCTCGGGCTCCCTCATTCAAACCGTTTCCCTGCGCCCCGTTTTCCCAGGTGCCGTCTACCTCCTGTCCTTCGCCTTCCTTTCGGACGTATTCCCCGCCCAGGTGTTCGTACGCTGGCTGAACATACTGGGTGAACCCATCGGCGATCCCGCCATCGATGTGGAGGTATCCCCGGCAACGCTTGCTCAGCAGGGCAATTACCTGAACATCGTGCAGCTTACCAATAAAAGCCCCGCAGGCACGGCGGCGGCCAGCATCGAGCTTGGCTACAGCAACAACGCGGCCGCGGCCGCGGCTCTTGACCAGGTGCTGTTCATCCGGCTTGATTCTCCCAATCTCCTTTTGAATCCCGGCTTTGCCGCCGGCTTGGATGAATGGACCTCCGAAGGTGCCGCCATCGTCGGCACCGACGCCTATGTGGGGGCAAATTACGCCGGTCTTTCCGCCGACGGGGCATTTATCCACCAAACCGTTGAACTGCCGGTTCTTGCAATCAGCGGCAGCTTCCTGTTCAATTTCGCGCTGCGCTTTGGCGGCGCCGATGCCGCCAACGGCAGTGTGCTGGCGCAGGTGCACTGGCTTGACCGGAACGGCCTGGAAATCGGCCTGGCGGCAAGCCTGAACGTTGCCCAAACGGTACAAACCAGGGAGCAATGGCAGGTTTACACGGCGTTTACCGAAAAGCCGCCCATAAGCGCCGCCTATGCCCGTATACAGTTTACCAAATCCCAAGGTGCCGCCCTGACCGATATCGGCCTGGACAGCGTGACGTTTGCCAAGGTGACATGAAAAGCATAAACAACAAAAAGAGGCTGCCGCATGAAGCGCATAAACGGTACCGTGGAATTCATAGAGAAGCTTTCCGCGCCTGCGCAAGCCGCCAAGGGACATTCAGCCGTCCTTTGAAAGCCTTTGGATGCGACCTCCATGAATAACCAACCCGCTATGCAACGAATGCGACAGCCTCTTTTACTTTTTTCCGGTTACGGCAGCGTGTTCCCCGCGTTCAGATAGATTTCATACCATTCTTCCCGGCTTAGCATAACCTCCGCAGCGGCGGCGATTTCCTTTACGCGGGCCGGGCTGGTGGTGCCGACCACCGGCTGGATGCGGGCCGGATGGCGCAGTATCCAGGCCGTTGCGATGGCGGCCGGCGTCACCTGGTATTTGGCGGCAAGCCGCTCCAGCACGGTGTTCAAATCGGGAAACATGGGGTTGCCCAGGAAGGTGCCCTCAAAAAAGCCGTACTGGAAGGGCGACCAGGCCTGGATGGTAATGTGCTTCAGGCGGCAGTAATCCAGCACGCCGCCGTCGTGGTCCACAGAATCGGGATTCGCCATGTTGGCGTGAATGCCCGCCCTTATCATGCCCGCGTGGAGTATGCTCAACTGCAGCTGGTTGACAAGGATGGGCATGGTCAGTGCAGCTTGAAGCATCTGCATCTGCCCCGGCGTTTGGTTGCTTACGCCCACGGCACGTATTTTGCCCTGCCTGTGCAGCCTGTCAAGCGCCCCGGCAATCTCCTCCGGCTCCATCAGCGCGTCGGGCCTGTGCAAAAGGTACAGGTCAACATAATCCGTTTTCAGCCTTTTCAGGCTGGCCTCCACCGACTGAATGATATACTCCCCCGACAGGTCGTACAGCCCTTTTTTAATGCCGCACTTGGTTTGCAGCACAAGCTTTTCCCGAAGGCCGGGATGTTTTTGAAGCACATGTCCGAACAGCCGTTCCGACTCTCCGCCGCCGTAGATGTCGGCATGGTCGTACAGGGTGATACCTGCTTCCCACGCCTTTACAATCAGCGCTTCGGCGTCGTTTTCCGCCATGCCGGCAATGCGCATGCAGCCCAGGGCAATAACGGAGGCTTCCGGGCCGCTTTGGCCCAATGTCATTGTGCGCATGAAGATTCCTCCCCCGGCCTTATCCCTTGTAAATGTTCCGTGTAAAGCGTTCCATCAGCCGCTTGCCAACGGCCGCGTCGGTGATGGAATGATAGTCCGTGCCGGGGCAGACCTCGCCCACGTCCACGCCGTAATATTCCTTCATCACAAACTTCAGGCCGGGAATCAGGCTGCCGATTTCCCGCTCGTCCAACGCCTCGTATATGTTATTGGCGCGTATCTGCATTTCCATAGCGCCCTTCACATCCCCGGCGTCAAGCATATCCAGCATTACGGCAAAATGCAGGCAGGTAACGGCCTGCAGCGCGCCGATGGAGCCGTCTGAGCCCATCAAACGGCCGGCCACGCACATTTGGTCCACACCGGTAAAGACAACCACATCCTTGTCAATCTGCTTGATGCGGTCCATGTAATAAAAATTGCTGTCGGTGTACTTAAAGCCTTTAAACGTGGGCACGTTCTTTTTCAGCGCGTCGATAAGCTCCGCCGGGTCAAGGCGCCGGCCGCCGTTCAGGTTGCCGCCAAAAGCGTTCCAGTACACGTAAAAGGGAAGGTTCGAGGCTTCAGATACAGCCCTGAAGTAGGCGATATTTTCATCCAGCATGGTTTCCCTGGAAAGGCCAACGCTGCTCACGGCCTCGGCGCCGACAGCCGCCGCGTGCTTTGCCAGCTCGATGCCCACCTTGGGGTCGCTGGAGTAGCCCACATGCACAAAGGCGTGCATCTTGCCGCGGGCCGCTTTCACCACGGCCTCCGCCCATTCCTTGCGCTGGGGCACGTTCATCACGCCGCCTTCGCCTGTATAGCCCAGCAGGTATACGCCGTCCGCCCGCTGCTTTTGATAGAAGCCGACCAGGGCATCTGCCTGTTCCGTTTTAATATTGCCCTTGCTGTCAAAGGGGGTAAGTAGCGCCGTCCAATTGCCGCCGATCATTGTTTTTTCCTCCTGTCAAACGTAAAGTATTGCTTGGTATCAGTATTATCCCTTGACCGCGCCGCTGGTTAAGCCGGATATGAAATACTTGTTCAGGCAAAGGTATACCACCAGCATCGGCAGCACCGCCATGCTGGTGCCCGCCAGCATCAGGTGCCAGGATGTAACGGACTCGCCGCCTGTGCGCATGGTCAGTATGCCTACCACCAGGGGCCTTTTGTCGGGGTTGCCCAGGGTGAACACCATGGGCAGCATATAGTCGTTCCAGGAGTTCATGAAGGCCAAAAGCCCAACAGTGGCGATCAGCGGCTTGGTGAGGGGCAGTATGATGCTTGTATATATGCGGAAGAATCCGCATCCGTCTATCCTGGCCGCCTCGTCAATCTCCCTGGAAATCGAGTTGATATAGTTGCGGGAAATATACAGTTGCGTTACGTTGATGCCGAACACATTAATGATGATTACACCCCACAGCGACGTGTTGATGCTCAGCGCCTTGGCCATTTGCAGCTGCGGAAACAGATACAGGCTTCCGGCTGAAATGAACATGGTGGAGGTGATGAGCACGTACAAAAAGTTTTTGCCCCTGAAATTGGAACGGGAAAAAACGTAGCCCGCCGTGGTGGATGTAATGATCGTGCCCAGAACGATGAAAAAGGCCATGTACAGGCTGTTCCAAAAGTACAGCTTGAAGTTGGATTTTGTCCAGGCCTGCACATAGTTGTCAAACTGCACCGCCTTGGGCAGAAATTGCTTGCTGGACAATAGCTCCTGATTGGTTTTCAGGGAGGCCATGACCGTGTACAGCACCGGGAACAGCGTCACCGCGAACAGCGCCGTCAGCGCGGTATACAAAAGCGCCCTGAAAAAGACGCGGCGCGGCGTCCATTTGAACCCCTTCAATAGACGTCACCCATCTTTCTGGTTGTCAGGAAGTATGCGCCCGTAATCAGGCCAAGGATCACGGCGGTCACCACCGCCAATGCGGAAGCATACCCGTACTGGCTGACGGCGTCCGCCACGCCGTAGGAGAAGAAATATTTGAACGTGTAGCTCATAACCACTTCCGTCGTGCCGTTGGGCTGGCCGTTGGTGAGCGTCAATACCAAATCGCTCATCTTCATGCTGTTCACCAGGCACAGCATGATGACCGTCTTGGCAAAGGGCGACAGCATGGGCAGCGTGATGGAGCGGAAGGTGCGCCAAGCGGAGGCCCCGTCCAACTCGGCGCATTCGTACAGGTCGCCGGGTATGCTTTGCAGGCCCATGAGAAAAAAGATCATGTTCACGCCAAAGCCCTTCCACACGCTGGCGGTGATGATGACGGCGTTGGCGGTCAAGCGGTCGGAAAACCAGTTGATCCTTTTGTCAATGAGCCCAAGGCCTTTGAGTATCTGGTTGATGACGCCCTGGAAGGGGTCGAACATCAAAAAGAAAACCAGGCCGATGATGGCCGTGCTGATAATCGAGGGCATGAAGAACACGGTGCGGTACACGGCGTTCACCTTTGTGGCCTTGTTCAGCGCCACCGCCAGAAACATGGCCAGGGGAATTTCGATGACCATCTTGACACCCACGATATAAAAGGTGTTCAGCAGTGCCCGCCAATAATAAGGGTCTCTGGAAAAGGCGCGGACAAAGTTCTCCATCCCGGCAAAGGTTGGCGTCCTCACCCCGTCATAATTGTAAAAGGCCCATTTGACAAGCCAGCCCATAGGATAAATGGAAAACAGGGCGAAGCCCGCCAGCATGGGCAATAGCATGCATATGGCCTGCACGTTGTCGATGCGGCCCCGGCGTATCGTTCTTGCTTTGACTTTTGTTTTCACCGTCAGGGACATACTTCCGCCTCCTTCGCACAGATGGCTTATGTGTAAGGGGCCGCCGCGCCTATCGCGATATGCGGCATGTAACCATAGAGATAGCTTCCGAAGGTTTCCAAAGCGCGCTTTATAAGCCCTTTGGCCGCTTTGTCAGGAGCGGGACCCTTCCTCTATGCATGGCATATGCTAAGCAACGGCAGCCCCCTCAACATTAACCGGATATTATTACTTGAGGTGGGTATCCCAGTCGGGGTTGATAAAGGCGGTCATATCGGCGCCCTTGGCGACGGCATCCGCCAGCGCCTTGTTGTAGCGGGCGTCCATGTCTGTCAAAAGGTCCGCAATCTCCTGCTCGGTAAGGTCCGCCGTGATGGCATTGCACAGCACGTTTTGATAGGTCTGGCCTTCCAATGTCAGCAGCCCGTCGGGCGGCGTCATGGTGAAGTAGTTTTTCGATGTGTCGGCAAACTCTTTCCAGCCCACCATAGCCGGGGGATTGGTCACAGCCTGCTGAACGCTTTCCAGGCCCACAAACTCAAGGCCCTGCTGGTGCATGTTCAGGAGCAGGTCGTCATTATGGGCGAATGCATACACTTCCAGCGCCTTTTCGGGCATGTTCAGCGCGGCGGGGCCAACGCACAGCAAATCGCCGATCTGGGAATACGCCTTGTAGGCATTGCTCTGGTCCAGCACCGGGGTCTGGAAAACGCCCCATTCGTCCTGGATTTCAAAGGAGCGGTTCAGTGTGCTCACATCCCAGCCCACGCCTGCCATGATGGCCACGCGTCCGGCGGCGAAATGGGCGGCCAGGCCGTCGGAAGACAGCGCCTCAAAGCCCGGGAAGATGCTGCCGTCCTTGCGCATCTGTTGGAAGTAGCTGAGGATGGGGGCAAAATCCTTGAAGCGGTACTCGCCCTTGGCGAAGTCATAGCCCATGTGGCCCACAGAGGCCGCGAACTGGGTAGCCAGGTACCACTTGCCTGAGCTGCCGGCGTTTTGCAGGTGTACGCCGTAGCCGTACACCTCGCCGTCGCCGTTGTCGGTTACGACCTTGGCCATGTTCACAAGCTCAGCCCACGTCTTGGGCGGCTCGGTAAAGCCATTTTTTTCAAGCAGCGTCTTGTTGTAGATGAACTTGGTGTTCAGCGCCTTTACAGGCAGGGAATACGTTTTGTCCTTGTAGGTGTTGTAGCCGTAAACAATCACGGGCGCCCATTTTTCCAGCAGCGCCTCGCTGCCGGGCAGGTCCTCCAGGGCGACCATCCAGCCGCTGTCCACAAAGGAATCCTTCACCGTGCCCACAAACTTGTAAATTTCCGGGCCCTGGCCCGCGGCCAAAGCAACCTTGAGCACGTCATGGTAATCGCCGCCGAAAACCTGGTAAACGATTTCGATACCCTTTTCCTTGCCGGTGGTGGCGTTGTACTCCGCGATGGCGGCATCGTACAAATCCTGCAGCGTGCCGTCGTTGGTCCAGATGCGAACCTGCTGCACCTGCTCCTGTGCCGACGCGGCGGGGAACGCGCCCAAAAGCAGCGTGAGGGCCAGCGTCACCACAACCAGAGCTTTGAAAAGCCTTTTCATACCGGTTCCTCCTTATACGGTTTTTGTAGCTTTAGTATAGAAGGGAAGCCGGGGAATAGACATACAGAAAATTATACGAAGCAGTCAAAAATCTTCCTCAGTTTTGTTCGTCCTGATGCCGCTGCCGGTATTGCTGGGGCTGCACGCCCATGGCCTTTTTGAATACGGTGGAGAAGTAATGGGCATTTTCATACCCCACCTGTTCGGCGATCTGCCATACCTTGAGCTTGCTTTCATCCAGAAGGCGGCATGCCTTTTGCAGGCGCACCCGGGTCAGGTAAGCGTTAATGGTCATGCCCGTCTCCCGCTTGAAAATCAGGCATATGTAGTTTTGCGTCATGTACACCGCCTCGGCAATGGCCAGCAGCGTCAGATCCTCCATATAGCGGCTGTCGATCATGTCAATAATGGTCTTTACCAGGTTTCCGTACCGCGTGGCGTACAGCGCCTGGTACGTATTGCAGTAGCGCCCGGCCATGGCGGTCAGAATTTCCTCCATGGCGGCGATAGTCTCCGCTTCAAAGATGCGCTTCATCTCGTCCTGGACAAGCAAAAAGCTCTCCCGGCCCGTTTCCTCCAGCTCCAGCAGCATGCGGCACAGCACGCCCGCCAGCTCGATGCACAGGCCCTTGACGTACTCAATCCCCAGCACGTGCCCCTGGGACAAAAGCGCGAACAGGCCGTTAAGCTCCCGCCGGGAGGCAGCCTCCTCCCCGCCCTTTACCTGCGCGAGAAACGATTCCCGAGCGGCGTTTATCTGCGCAAATTTGGAGGAATATTCAATCTTGTCCTTTTCCTTGCGCAAAAGAACATCCTCCACGGAGAGGATGGCGGCATCCTCCCGGTAAAACCGCTGGGATATGGCCCGGACGGCGTTGTCGTAGGCGTATTTCAGCTCCCCCAGATGAAAGGCGCAGTTGCCCACGCCGATGGACAAAGGGATATCCAGAAACGAGAGCATGCTGTCGGCGATTTCACCAAGCAGGTCCTCCAGCGCCTGGGTGCGCTGAAGCCTTCCGTCCAGCAACAGCACAAACTCGTTGTCGTTTAAAACCACTACCAGGCCGGCACTGTTGTTGCCCAGCAGCTCCTGGGTGATGTTTTGTATGGAAAACAACAGAAGCTGCTTGTCCAGCTCGCTCATATGCTGGGTGCATTTGGCGTAATCGTTCACGCGCATCACGCAAACCAGGTTGCTGGATTCATACCGCAAATCCAGCTCAAAATACTGAAGCTTGTCCTCTATTTCCCGCCGGCTTCCGCAGGTGCCCAGCACCAGGTTGCGCAAAAACGTCTCCCGCATCATGCTGCGGTTTTCCTTCAGCTGACGCTTGAGCCTCAGCATGACCTGATCCCGGTTGCGCTCCATTTCAATATTGCTGATCAGCTTGCGGATGACCTTGTGGATTTCCTCCAGCTGGATGGGCTTCAAAATATACCCCTCCACCTTCACTTCCAGCGCGGTGCGCGCATACTGAAAATCCTGCACGCCGCTGATCAGTATAATCTTGGCGGCGCTCCCCTCCTCCCTAAGGGCGGTGGCTACCTCCAGCCCTGTCAAGCCCGGCATTTTGATGTCGGTAAACAAAATATCTGGCTCCAGCTCCCGGCACAGCGCAAGCGCCTGCTCCCCGTCCATGGCGGTGGCGGCAACGGATATGCCGTAGCTTTCCCAGTCTACGGCCTCCAGCAGCGTTTCAACGGTAAGCCGGTCATCGTCAGCCACGATCATTTTTAGCATGATACACCTCCATGGTCAAAATGCTGGGCAGCGTGATCACAGCGATTACGCCGCCGCTGTCCGCCTTGATAAAGCGCAGGCCGGCATCCTCCCCAAACAGCGTCTGCAGCCTTTGGTGCACGTTTCGTATGCCGAACGCGCGCCCCGACTCCGGGTCGGCGTCGGCCAGCATCTCGTGCATTTCCGGCACGTTGGCGCCCACGCCATTGTCCTCAATGCACATGGTAAGCGTCTTCCCATCAATCCCGCCCCGGATCACAATGTGGTTCACCCTCTCCTGGGATGGTTTGATGCCGTGGATCACCGCGTTTTCCACCAACGGCTGCAGGGTGAACTTGGCGATCAGGTGCATGCGCACCTCCTGGGGCACATCAATCCTATAGGAGATACGCTCGCCAAAGCGCATTTTCTGTATCTTGAGGTAGCTTTCCACAATGGTCAGTTCGTCCTGTATGGTGATAATGTCCCGGCCGCGGCTCAGGCCATAGCGGAAGAAGTCCGCCAGGGCGGTTATCATTCCGCTGATCTCCGGCACCTTGTGGCGTATGGCGTACAGGTTGATGGAATCCAATGCGTTATACAGGAAATGGGGGTTGATCTGCGCCTGAAGCGCCTTTAGCTCGGCATCCTTTGCCTTGAGCTCCGCCTCTTTTTTCGTCAGGTCGCTGATATACAGCCGCGCGATAAGCTCCTGTATCTCCCTTATCATGTCCCGGTATTTGCCGATGAGGTAGCCAAATTCATCCTTCTGCTGGTAATCGATGTCGATGCGCAGGGCGTCGTCCCTGGATACCTTCTCCATGGAATCCACCAGCTTCAGGATGGGCCTTGCGATGCTTTTGGAGAGCATCAGCGCCAGCGTGAGCGCCACCGCCATGCACGCCGCCACCAGTATGATCAGCGTCCTGTCCAAAGCGTGCTGGTCGCCGCTGATCTCCTCCATGGGCACCTGGGAATAGATATGCCAATTCAGCGTATCAACCCTCGCCCCCGTAATGAGCCAGCTTTTCCCGTTCAGCCTGCGCACATCCGGCTTGCTTTGGGGCGCTTCCTCCTGGGAATAGGGCAGCCGCCCGCCCACCCGGGCCATATCCGTGCCTATCAGAATCGTGCCTTCGCCGTCCGTCACGTAAATCTGGCTGCCCGGCGTCTGCTTGTAGGGCAAAAGGCTGCTGAAAAAGCTTTCCACATCCACATCTATCGCCAGAACGGCAGAAACCTCCACGCCGTTGGCATTTTTCTTGGTATTGAACAGCTTGCGCGCAAACTGCAAAACGGGCCGCTTCGTGCTGATAGAAAAACTGGCCCGCTCCCCCAGCCCCAGAAAGGTGAACTGGGTGCCCAGGCTTTTGTACCAATCCTCGTTTTCAATCACGCCCACATCGTACACCCTGGTGGAGGGGGAGGTGGATCGCAGCCGCTGATAGGTTTCCCGGTTGAGCATGTAAATGCGGGGCGACAGCCCGGAAGTGGCGTACAGATAGCTGCTGGACAAAAAATACCCCGCCAGCAGGTTGTCCAGCGTGGATATCTCGTGTATGATCTGTTCGGCAACCATCGGCGGCCTGCTCATAAAAATTTCCTGCATGGTGGGGTTTACGTTGACCAATGTGATCAGGTCGTTCATCAGGTTCAGCTTTTGGGAGATCACGGTGCCGACGCTTTCCATGTTCTGCCCTACCAACTGGTTCGTTTTCCCGGTGATAATGCTTGTAGTCCTGGCGTACAAAAAAAACGTAATCACCATGGTGGGCAGCAATATCGCCAGCAAAAAATAGGCGATCAGCCTTTCCCGGATGCTGATATGCCTTTTCCATTCCCTCAAGCGGCCCATTATGTTCACGCCCTTCTGCCCTGCCTAGCGAACCCATGATACCATGACGGTATATACGCGTCAATTGCGGCGGCGCGGCAGATATTGGCGGCAAGGCCCGGCCCCGAAATATCCGGCATGTTCTATGGAATGGATTGCGGCCGGGGGCATCGCAAAAAAACCCGCCGCCTTCATAGCGGCAGGATTTGCAAAAGACCCGGCGAATAGAAACATTCAATAAACGGAGAATAGCATATACCCAACCGCCCGCAGGAGGTACGCCATGCTTTTGCAGTCCGCCGTCATGGTGCCGCACCCGCCGCTTATCATACCGCAAATCGGCCGCGGCCAGGAAAAAGCCATACAGGATACCACTGCCGCCTTCAGGATAGCGGCGGAGACGATTGCCGGCAACAACCCGGATACCGTGATCGTCATCACGCCCCACAGCGCGCTGTATGCCGACTATTTTCACATTTCCCCCGGCACGGCGGCAAGGGGCAGCTTTTCCCAGTTCCACGCGGGCGGGGTGCAGCTTGAGGCGGCCTACGACGCGGCTTTTGTAACCGAGCTTTGCCGCCGGGCCGACGCGGGCGGGCTGCCCGCCGGCACATTGGGCGAGCGGGAAAAAAAGCTGGACCACGCCACACTGGTTCCCCTGTGCTTTTTGCGGGACGCCTTCGGCGGCCATCTCCCCGTAAAGATCGTGCGCATCGGCCTGTCGGGGCTTTCCTATGCGGACCATTACAGGCTGGGCATGCTCATCCGGGAAACGGCGGAAAGCCTTCAACGAAGCATTGCCGTCATCGCCAGCGGCGACCTGTCCCACCGGCTGAAAAAGGACGGGCCTTACGGATTCGCCAAGGAAGGCCCCGCCTATGACGGGCGGATCATGGATGTGATGGGCCGGGCGGCCTTTGGCGAGCTGTTCGATTTCGATCCCGATTTTTGCGAAAGCGCCGGCGAGTGCGGCCACCATTCCTTTGTCATGATGGCCGGATGCCTGGACGGCCTTTCCGTTCAGGCCAAGCGGCTGTCCTACCAGGGCCCCTTTGGCGTGGGCTACGGCGTATGCGTATACCTGCCCCAAGGGCCGGATGAGAGCCGCCGTTTCCTGAGCGCGTACGCCAGGGAACAGGCGCGGGCAATGGACGCGCGCAAGAAAGCTGAGGATGAATATGTGCGTCTGGCCCGCCAATCGCTGGAAACGTATGTTGGGCTGCGGGAAAGCCTGAAAATGCCCGATGGCCTGCCCGATGCCATGACACAAAACAGGGCGGGCGTGTTCGTATCGCTTAAAAAGCACGGCCGGCTGCGCGGCTGCATCGGCACCATATCCGCCACCGCCCAAAACATTGCGCAAGAAATCATGCAAAACGCCGTCAGCGCGGGATCGCAGGACCCGCGCTTTGATCCGGTTCGGCCCGAAGAATTGGACGAGCTTGTATACAGCGTGGACGTGCTGGGTGAAGCGGAGGCCATTGAGTCTCCCGATGCGCTGGATGTAAAGCGGTACGGCGTGATCGTATCATCAGGCCACAGGCGCGGCCTTCTGCTGCCCAACCTGCCGGGCATAGACACGGTTCAGGAGCAGCTTGCCATTGCAAGGCAAAAGGCCGGCATCCGTGAAAATGAAGCGGTTACGCTTCAGCGATTCGAGGTGGTGCGCCATCAGTGAAATTGTCTGCCCCGTGTGCATGCACCATTGCCGGCTGAAGGAAGGGCAAACGGGCCGGTGCCGCGCCCGGAAAAACGAAAACGGGAAAAGCGTCTGCATAAGCTACGGCCTTTTGACATCCATCGCGCTGGACCCCATTGAAAAAAAGCCGCTGGCAAAGTTTTCCCCAGGCAGCATGATACTTTCGGCAGGCAGCTTCGGCTGCAACCTGGCCTGTCCCTTTTGCCAGAACGCGTCCATAGCGGCCGCCGGTGAAAAAGATACGGTTACGGAAAGAGTGCCCCCCGAATCGCTCGCCGCGCTATCGGAAAAGCTCAGTCTGCGCGGCAATATCGGCGTAGCCTTCACCTACAACGAGCCCATGGTGGGCTTTGAATACGTGCGCGACACGGCAAGGCTTGTGCGCGAGCGCCACATGAAAAACGTCGTCGTGACAAACGGCTCCTCAAGCCTGGAAGCCCTTGAGGAGGTGCTGCCCTTCATTGACGCTTTCAACATCGACCTGAAGGGTTTTACCCCAGAGTACTACAAAAAGCTGGGCGGCGACCTTAAGACCGTACAGGCATTTATCCGTGCCGCCGCCGGGCGCAGCCATGTGGAGCTTACTACGCTTATCGTGCCGGGCGAAAATGATACGCCGGAGGAAATGCAAAAGCTGTCCGCCTGGGTCGCCGGTATCGATAACGCCATCCCCCTGCACATCACACGCTTTTTCCCCCATGGGCGGATGCGGGACAGGCAGCCGACGGATATCGGCTTGATGCGAAGGCTTGCGGCCATCGCAAATGAAAAGCTTCAAACGGTGCTTTTGGGGAATGTGTAATCCGGCTTCAGTATATATCCTTCCCCGCCAGCTTGTAATCCGCCAGATGCATTTTGTAGGGAATGTCAATATGATAGGGGCACATTTTCAGGCATTCCCCGCACTGCGTGCAGGCATCCCCCCGCTTATCCATCGCGGCATACCGCTTGCGGCCCAGTTCCTTGTTGCCAAACCAAAAGCGAAGCCGCTCCGCCAGGGCATATTCCGCTGTGTCGCAAACAACACCCCTGGCCATCTGCCTGTCGAAATACCCCTCGCAGGCAAACACCTCCGGAATATCGATGCCCACAGGGCAGGAGCATTTGCCGCACTGGCGGCACACATAGTTTGAAAGCTCAGGCGCGCCGGCTATCAGCGCATCCTCCTCCGCCCGGGTCATGGGCACAAAGCTCTTGGCATAGGCCAGATCGTCCCTTAGCATCTTTTCGCTGTTGATACCTGCCACCACCACGGAAACAGGGCGTGAAAACGCGTACCGGAAGGCCTGTTCGGGGGATTTGTGCAAAAAGCCGTCGCCCAGGGGCTTCATGAGGATGATGCCTGCATCCTTCTTTTGTGCCAGGGGCAGCAACTCATTTTCGATTTCAGGATAATTGAAGCGGTCATAATAGTTGACGGTGGTCATCACCGCCTCAAAGCGGTCCCTGTGCAGCGCCTCCACAAGCGGCCCCGGCCAGCCGTGCATGGAAAGGCCGATGTGGTTGACCTTCCCAGCCTTTTTCGCATCCAGCGCGGCCGCATACGCACCGTCCTCCGATAAAATGGCATCCAGCTCCTCTATCGAACCCACCGCGTGCATCAAAAGCATATCCAAGCGGTCTGTCCTAAGGTTCGCAAGCGACTTGTCAATGCCCTCCGCGGCGCCTTTTTTATCCCTTGCGCCTATTTTGGACACAAGCACAAAATCGTCCCGCCGGTGCATGATTGAGCGCCCGATCTTGCGCTCCGATTCCCCCGCCCCATAGCTCAGCGCCGTCTCCACATAGTTCCCGCCCGCGTCCAGATACGTATTGAGCAGCTTCTGGACCTCCTTCAGCGGTATCTCCAGCAGGTGGAACCCGCCAAAGCCCAGCATGGAGGTTTTCAAGCCCGTTTTCCCAAACCGCCTGTATTCCATTTCCATTCCTCCCCTTCATGCGCCCCGGCGCAAATATATCAAACATAAGGTGCCCCCGTCAATAATAACCCCTCCCTTTGGGATAAAACCGTGTAAGATGCCGTTCACTGCGCAATAATTTGTCCATAAAGCAAATAAGGGCGCAAGCCCGCGACCTACCTTTGAAAGGCGGAAATGGAAATGTTCAGAAAGTTGTGCGGTGAGGGCAAGGCCTTTTGCAATCTGTTGGACGGCGAGTGGGCCAAATCCTCCGCCGGTGCCTTTATCGAAATCATCTCCCCCGTGGACGGCTCCCTGGTGGGAAAGGTGCCGGCCATGACGCGGGAGGATGTGGACCGCGCCATACAAAACACCAAGGATAACCTGCACGTTTGGGCGCAGACACCCATCCACGAGCGGTCGGCGGTGTTTTACAGGGCGGCGGATTTGCTGGAACAAAACGTTGGGGAAATCGCAGAAGTGCTTACCATGGAAATCGCCAAGGATGAAAAATCCGCCGTTTCGGAGGTCAGGCGCACCGCGGACTTTTTGCGCTATACGGCAGACGTGGGCAAAGGCATGGCGGGGGAGGCCATCAGCGGCGAAAACTTTCCCGGCGGCAGCAAAAACAAAATATCGTATGTGACAAGGGTGCCCCTGGGCACGATTCTGGCCATATCCCCGTTCAACTACCCCATCAACCTGTCGGTTTCCAAGGTGGCCCCGGCCTTGATCGGCGGCAACGCCGTTGTTTTGAAGCCCGCCACCCAGGGAGCCGTAAGCGCGCTGTACCTGGCCCAGGTGTTCATGGAAGCCGGCCTGCCAAAGGGCATACTCAATACCGTTACGGGGCGTGGCGGCGATATCGGCGATTACATCGTCACCCATCCGGGCATCAACTTCATCAATTTCACCGGCAGCACGGAGGTGGGACGGCATATTTCCAGGTTTTCGGGCATGGTGCCCCTGCTGCTTGAATTGGGGGGCAAGGATGCCGCCATCGTCCTTCCCGACGCCGACCTGGACTTTGCGGCGGAGAATATCGTATCCGGCGCGTACGCCTATTCCGGCCAGCGCTGCACGGCTGTCAAGCGCATACTGGCGCAAAACGGCGTGGCGGATGCATTGGTGCCCAGGCTTCTGTCCCGCATAGAAAAGCTGAAGGTGGGCGACCCCCGCCAAAACGCCGTTATCGTGCCGCTGATCAACACGAAAGCCGCCGATTTTGTAATGGACCTCATCAGCGACGCCGTGGCAAAAGGGGCGAAGCTGCTCGCGGGCGGCAAGCGCGAAGGGAACC
>JAEWNM010000242.1 GCA_023392755.1 Bacillota bacterium | reverse complement strand
TGCGAATACAGGCTGGCCCAGGCATCCATCCAGGGCCCGGGAAGGGCTTCCTCCAGGCTTGCGCCGTCCCACAGCGCGCCCAGGCGCAATGCCAGGCCATTAAGGGCGGGGATGGGCGCCAGCGGTTCCGCCGGGCCGGAAGGCCCGGTGACGCCGCCCGCTTCCACAAGCTGCGGAAAAAGGCGCGTTTTCAGCAGCGTCAAAAATCCGGCTGGGCGCTGGCTTTGGCCGCTTTGGGTAGCTTGGGCATGGCTCAAAAACAGCTTTTGGGCAGGCAGCGTCAGCGTTCGCTTCAGGTCCGTCCGGGCCAGGTGGTCCCGGCTATCCTCATTCAGGCCCAGGTGGGTATCGGCCAGACTTTCCAGCTGCTCACGCTCCTCGTCCCGAAGCAGGCTTCCGTTTTCCGGCTGCATCAATCCGTCGCTAAGGCCCATGGCAAACAGCGCCTTGATGCTGCCCGGCATCACATGGCCGATTTCGCCGCACACCACCGTGTCTGGCGCAGGCGGCAGCGCGCTCAACTCCCCGGCGGAAAACCCGGCGGCAAGCCATGCGGCCACCTGGGAGGAAGGTGCCCGCAGGCCTTGAAGCAGGTCGTGCATCTGGTCCAGCGTGCCCAGCAGAAACTGCCAGACCTGCCTTGTCTGCGAGGCCTGGGCGGCCATGTTCATGGACAGCAGCCGCTCCTCCTCCTGTTGCAGCGTTTTGTAGGCGTCCACCCGCTCCAGCAGGCGGAAAATGGCCTTCAGGGATTCGGCGGCCTCCCTGGCCTTTGCAAGCGCGGCCTGCATTTCCTCCAGCGGGCCGATCAGGGCCCGGCGTACGGGCTCCAGCCTGTCGGCATCCTCCCGGTTCCCACGCGTGAAAGGCTTGCGCCACCTGTCCCCGTAAATGCCGTTTGCAATGGCGTAATTCTCCAGCCGGTGGCAATCATCCGGCAAAACGGGGGCATAACCGGATTTTAGGCAGGCCAGGATATCCGCCCTTGCATATCCCTTCGATATGGCCCGCAAAGCGTGTGTAAGAAAGCGGATCAGCCCGTGGGATGCGGCGGGCACCTTTTCCTCCAGATAAAAGGGGATGCCGTAGCTTGTGAATACGGCATGAAGGATGGAACCTAAGGCCTGCATGCTTCCAGCGGCCACCGCCATCTCCCCCCAGGCGATGCCCGACTCATGAAGCTTTATCATCTGCGACGCGGCTTCATGCGCTTCCGCGTAGGGGTTGGGTGCGGCAAACAGGGATATGGCCTCCGGCTTGCCGGCATAGGCGGCGGCGGGATGGGCGAAAAGGTTGCTTTCCAGGTGAATGATTTCCTTCGCCGCGTCAAGGGGCGCTTCAGGCAGGTATTCCCATGCGCAGGATGTGTTTTGCGCCTGCAGCATGATTGCAAATCTCTGGGCGCTTTGCCGCGCGGGCAAATACAGGTAACCGTCCCGCGCGCCGGGCTTGTCCATGGTAAGGGCCACGGTCATGGCGGCGCAAAGCGGGGCCCCGGCGCACAAAAGCCGGCAAAGCTGCGGGGGGAGAATATCAAAGCCGTAAGCAAAGACATGGGCGCTTTCAAACAGTCCGCTTCTTGGCAGCCTCCCGGCCGCCTCGTCCTGCACGTCCTCCCCGTCCACAAACCTGCCGGAAAGCTGGGCTTCATAGGCCTGCCAGCAGCGGGCGATGTCGGTCAGCTTCTGGTTCAGCGCCCCTGCCGGGAGGGAGGCCGCATGCGTAAGCAGGCTTTCCGCCGTCAGGCGGCCCCGCTTGCAGTCGGCGATAAGGCTGCTCATCTTTTCCACAAACCCTGTATGGGCGGCGGCGCGGCGGTAATAAATGAGCTCCTTTTGAACCTGGTTCACGGCGCGGCTCAGCGCCATGCGCTTGCCCCGGTTATCCAGCGGCACCCTGCCGTCGGTTCCCGCCGTGTCAAAAATGCGCTGGGTCAGCCGGGAGGGGGATAGCACCTGAATAGTAAAAAAGCCGGGCAGGTCAAGGCGGCGGATGAGTTCAACCTCCGCTTGCAGCGTATATTGCTCCGGCACCAGCAATAGGCAGGTCTCGCCTTTTTGGTGGAGCAGGCCGATCTTTTCCACAAGGTGGGGCAGAAGCCTGTGCATCCGGCCCCCGAGAATGGTGACATTTCCCATGTGTACCCCTCCGGCTTCATTATGCCACGCCCGGGTCCGGCCCGTCAAATGAAGCTTTCAAAACAAGGCGGAATGGGGTATTATGGAGGGGTAAAAAGATAGGGGGAAAAGGATTGCGCCTTTGTATCCTCACAGACATCCATGCCAATGTGCCGGCGCTCAAGGCCGTGCTTTGCAAAGCCCGCAGCCAGGGGGCCAAAGCCTTTATTTCTTTGGGCGATCAAATAAGCTTCGGCCCGCAGCCGCGCGAAACGCTGGCACTTTTGGCGGATTGGAACGTTTTGCTCCTGATGGGCAACCATGAGGAACGGATTGTTCGCTACCGAAACGGCGGGCAGGCGCTTTATGATGCCTATAACTGGACCATGCACACATGGACGGCCAGGCAGGTTGCTGGCCTGCGCATGGACCTTCCCAGGGAGTGGCGCCATGGGAGTTTGCTTTTGACCCATGCCGTGCCCGGCAGCCTTAATACGCTTGTAACGCCTGCCGAGGCGGAAAAAATGAAAGCGATATTGCGCTCGCTGAATGAAAACTGGCTGGTGTGCGGCCACTATCACACCCCGTGGCAGGTAAGCTTTCAGGGCAAGCATTTTGTGAATCCCGGAAGCCTGGGCATTTTGGATGACGGGCGCGGCTGCCTGGCCGCCTATGCCATCTGGGAGGATGGGCGTGTGACGGCCCACACGGTTCCCTACGACCCCGCTCCGCTGAAAAAGGCGTATGTGGACGGCGGATTGGCCGATACAGCTCCTGAAATGGCCCGCTCTGTGCTGGAGACCATGCTCTATGGCTATCATGGATATACGCCCAAATGGATCGGGCATGTCCAAAAGGCAGCGGAAAGCGCCGGCATCCCCTGGCAGGGCCGGGAGGCGTTTCGCCTTGCGGCGGAAAGCTTTCCCTGGACGGAGGATATTTCCTGCGAGGAATTCTGGAGACGTCCGTGATCAAGGAGGAGCCTATGCAGTTTGAAGATACCATCGCCGCCATCGCCACGGCAGCGGGCCAGGGTGGCATTGCCATATTGCGCATCAGCGGCCCCCGCTCGGAGGCTGTTTTGCGGCGCGTGTTCCGCCCGGCAAAGGGGGAAGGGGAGGCCTTCCCGTCCCACCTGATGATATATGGGCATGTGGTCAGCGGCAATGAAAAAATCGACGAGGCCATGGCGGTCCTGATGCGCGCTCCCCGCAGCTATACCAGGGAGGATGTGGCGGAGATACATACCCATGGCGGGCGGATGATGGTGTCGCGGGCGTTGGAGCTGGCGCTGGCGTCAGGCGCGCGCCAGGCCGAGCCGGGGGAATTCACCCGCCGGGCGTTTTTGAACGGCAGGCTGGATTTGAGCCAGGCGGAGGCGGTGATGGGCCTTATCTCCGCCGGGGGGCGGCAGGCGGCGAAGGCCGCCATGCGCCAGCTGGACGGCGGGCCAAGCCAGTTCATCCGGGAGGTTCTTGACAAGCTCTACGGCCTGATGGCCGGGCTGGAGGCCGCCATTGATTATCCCGAAGAGGTGGAGGAGGCGGAAGCCACGAGCAGCCTTCGGGATGGCGTGCTGACCCTGGCCAGGCAATTGGAGGATGCCTGCGACGAGCGGGGTGTGAAAATGCTGGAGCGGGGCATGGATGTGGTGCTATGCGGCCGGCCCAACGTGGGGAAGAGCTCGCTTTTGAATGCCCTTCTGGGGGAGGATAAGGCCATCGTCACCGACGTTCCCGGCACCACCAGGGACATCCTCACCGGGAGCATCGAAATAAACGGCCTGCCGGTTACGTTAAGCGACACGGCAGGCCTTAGGGATACGCATGACACGGTGGAGCGGATCGGCGTTAGCCGGGCGCAAAAGGCCATGGCAAGGGCCGATGTGGTGATCCTGGTCATCGACGCGGGGCAGCCGCTTTCGCGGGAGGATGAGGATTTGTTGCTTTCCCCGCCGGAGGGGGAGTTCGCCGTTGTCCTGAACAAAAGCGATCTTTGTGCCTATGTGACTTCCGGTG
>JAEWNM010000164.1 GCA_023392755.1 Bacillota bacterium | reverse complement strand
TCTGTGTTCACCGGATCGCTGGCCATGCTGGCTACGCCGGCCCTGGCCGCCAGAGAGAATAATCCCAAGGCTTTGAAAGCCATCAGCCTGCAATTGCTGCTGGCCGCCGCTTTGGTGGGGGGAGTATGCGGCGCCGTGCTGTACGCTACGGCCCCCTGGATCGCGGGAAGCATGTACCGCTTGCCGGAGCTCACGGACCTTATCCGCTTTTTGTGCCCCTCGGTGCTGCTGATGAGCCTGCAGCAGGTGATGTCCGGTATGATCGCAGGGCTTGGCAGGCAAAAGCAGGCGCTGTACGGCACACTTGCCGGAGCGGGCATTACCCTTGTGAGCAGCTGGTTTCTGACGGGGATGGCGGCATATAGGCTGTACGGGGCGGCCATGTCCATGATGGCCGGCCAAACCGTGGGGCTTGCATGGAGCTTTGTGCTGCTATTGCGCCTACTCCAAAAAAAGGCGCTCCCAAGGGAGCGCACACATGAACGGCAGCATGCCGGAACACCTTCCGATCTCTGACAACCATTCTGAATAAAGGATGTAATTCCATTGCCCTATTTGTTCCTGTGGTATATCCGGTCAAGCTCCGGCGTCGGGTTCCCCTGCCCGTCATAAATGATCAGCGGCGGAAGGCAGTGAAGCATGGGCCTGGCGGATTTGATGCCCTCCGCCAGAACAAGGTGGGGGGCTTTGTCCGCCCTGGAGTGTACCATTTGAAGCCGCTTGGGCTCCAGCTTGTGAAGCCGCATTGTATCCATCAGTTCCAGAAGGCGTGGGGCCGGAAACACCAGCGAAAGCCGCCCGCCATTATTCAAAAGGACCTTGGCGGCATATACCGTTTCGTCAAGCGTCGTTCCGCCCTCATGGCGCGCCAGGCGCAGTTCTTCCTTGGGGTTTAAAAGGGCGCCGCCCGCCTTTCCGTAAGGCGGGTTGCACACCACCAAATCAAGTGAACCGGGTGCTATCACCTGCGGGGCGCTGCGCAAATCCATCTCATGGATCATGATGCGCTTCTCCAGACCGTTCATGGCCACGCTTCTTTGGGCCATATCCGCCATGTCCTTTTGTATTTCAAAGCCGTGTATCACGGCACGCTCAGCCCGCCCTGCCATCAGCAGGGGCAGGATGCCGGTGCCTGTACCCAGGTCCGCCGCCTTGTCGTTCGGGCGGATGCCGCAAAAATCGGCAAGCAGCACCGCATCCATGCCAAAGCAAAAGGCCTTGGGGTTTTGTATGATGAACAGCCCGGCGAACTGCAAGTCGTCTACACGCTCTCCGGGTTTCACCCATTGTGATTCCCCCATCTTATGATTCCGCCGGAAGGGGGAATGTGAGATACTTTGTCATGCAGTAGCCCTCCTGATCATTGTAAACCACCTTGCACCAGGTTTCGCCCCGCATAAGCACCTCAATGACATCCCCTTCAGGCATTTCAAACAGAATGGTGGCCGTTTCGCTGCACTCCGCCCGCAGGTTCAGCGTGCCGTTTTCCGGGGTCACGGTGGCGGTCGCGTCCTCCACCGCCGCCAGTGTGGGATCAAGCACGGGGGCTGCGGCAGGAGGCTGCTCCTGCTGGGTTTGATCCGTCTCCTGTGCCTGGGATGTCTGCTGGGTTTGGCTCGTCTCCTGCGGCGCGGCGGAGCTGAGCTCCGCGGGCTTTGTGAATACCAGATACTTGGTCATCACATAGCCGCTGACGCCATTTAATGAGACTTGTGACCAGGTGGAACCCTTCGAATATACGGTTACCTGCGCAAGCCTTGGCGCGGAGCCCACCTTCATGGCCGAGCTTTCCGGCCGTGAGCGTATGTTCAGGGAACCGCTGTCCGTAAGCACCCAGGCGGTTTGGTGTTCGCTTCCGGAGGTGGGGGGATTGCCCGTAAAAGACAAGTATCCTGTCTGCACATATCCTGTCTTTCCGCCATAGCTCACTTTGCTCCAGGTGCTTCCCTTTTCCAAAAGCCCTACGACGCTGTATTGGGGAATTGTCATTACCACGGTGCTGCCGGTGGCGGCCTTTTGCCGCATGTTCAGAGAGCCGCTTTGCGTGTTCACCCAGGCCGTACTGCCGGGTATTTCGGTAGGCGCCGGTGTGGCTGTGGGCACGGGCGTCGCATCCCCCGGGCCGGCTGGCGTAGGTGAAGGGGATGGCGTTGGCGTCGCCGTACCAAACCCCAGGTACGATGTCATCACATAACCCGTCTTCCCGCCGTAGGAGACCTGGCTCCATGTATCACCCTTGGAGATAAGCGTTACCGGTGCGTATTGCGGTATGCGCAATAGTACGGTAGAACCGGATTTCGGCTCTTTGCGCATGTTCAGGGAGCCGCTTTGTGTGTTCACATACGCCCCGGACGGCGCCGGCGTGTTCGTCGGCACAGGCGTCGCTTCCCCCGAGCCGGTGGGCGTGGGCGATGGCGACGGCGTAGGCGTCGCCTGACCAAAACCAAGGTACGACGTCATCACATAGCCCGTCTTCCCGCCGTAGGAGACCTGGCTCCAGGTATCACCCTTGGAGATAAGCGTTACCGGCGCGTATTGCGGTATGCGCAAAAGCACCGTAGCCCCGGATTTCGGCTCTTTGCGCAGGTTCAGGGAACCGGATTGTGTATTCACATACGCGCCTGGCGGCGGCGGCGTTGGGGTAACCGTGGGGCTGGGGGTGGGCGATTGCGTATTTTCCGGTGAAGCCGTCGGATTTTCCGGCGTGGCTGACGGGGTTGGTGTCGGAGTGGCCTCCGATAAAAAGGTCAGGAATTTGGTCATTGCATAGCCCGTCTTCCCGGAATAAGTCACCTTTGTCCATTCTCCGCCCTTTGTGACAACGGTCACCGTGGCGTTTTGAGGAATGGTGGTGATGATGGTGCCGTTGGACGCGGCCGTACTGCGCATATTCAGCGAGCCGGATTGTGTGGTCACCCGTGCCTGCATATCCAAAGGAAGGGGGGTAGGTGTTGGCCCTGGCGTTGGCGTTGGCGGAGGCGTTTGGTCGGGGTTCATAAATGTCAGGAAGCTGGACATGACAAACCCGTCATATCCGGCGTACTTTACCCTGGACCAGGTGTCACCCCTGCTAACCACCTCCACATAGGTGTTTTGCGGGATGGTGCACAATACGGTGCTGCCCGCCTTCCCCTGTGTGCGCATGTTCAGGGAACCGGATTGTGTGGTAACCTTGGCATAGTTAGACTGGGACGGCGGCGGTTCCTCCCCGCCGGTATTGAACGTAAGGTATTGCGTCATCACAAAGCCGGACAGGCCTTCATACCGCACGGCGCACCAGGTGTCGCCCTTTTCGGTGACGATCACGCTTTCACCCTTGGGTATCTCCAGCAATACGGCCGAATCCAGGTTGGCCGCTGCCCTAAGGTTCAATGTGCTGCTGGTGGGGTTGGCAATAGCTTCCGTCTCCCCTTCGCCAAGGGGGGGATCCTCCGTGGGCGGTTCGCCCGGTTCCCCTGTCATGGCAAGGTAAGAGGTGACGATATAGCCTGTGATGCCCTGGTATTTCACCTTGCACCACACGCCGTCATTGCGAAGCACCGTGACGTTTGTGCCATGGGGCAATCTTTGCAGCACCGTGCCGTTTGTGGAGGCAGTGGCCCTGAGGTTAACGGTGCCCGTGCCGCTTTCCAGCGTGACCACCGCGCCGTTGCTGCCCGGGTCCACCGTCCCCCCGGGATAGGTGGAGGAAAAGGTCAAAAAGTCGGTGGAAGCGTAAGCGTTAATCGCCCCGTACTGGATATGGGCCCATTGGCCTGTCTTGCTGAATACGGAAAGCACGGCCCCGGCGGGAGCGGTGCCCACAACGGTGGCCCCGGCCTCCCCCTTTGCACGAAGGTTCAGGTAATTGGTGGCCGTTACGGTGGCGTATTCCGTTATTTCGGTGGGCGTCTTGTCGGTGGTTTCCGGCGCGGTCCCGGAAATGTTCAATGCGTTTGCCTGCACATAGCCGCTGATACCGCCGTATTGTATAAAAGCCCATCCATCCTTGACGGCCCACACCTTTACAGGCACGCCGTGGGGCACCGTGCCCAGGATGGCGGCTGTGGCGCTGGGCTGCTTGCGGATGCCCAAAAGGTCGGAGGCGCTTACCAGATGCACGATGGCGGATGCCGGTGCATCGCCGCCCTCGATATCTGCAGGGTTTTCCACCGTTGTCTCCTCCTGGGATTCCTGACCTGCGACGATGGGGCTCAAAATTGTATTGGTGAAATTATGCTGCACGCGTTTGCAGCCTTCATAGTAAAAGCCTACGATCTGATCATAGGTGTAGCCAAGCCGGCCCATTTGCATGGCGCCCCGTTGGCTGAGCCCCACGCCATGGCCGTAGCGCCGGGCATAGAGTATGAAATTATCGCCGGATTTGCTTACCGTCCACAGTTCGTTTTGGGAGGAGCTGATGCTCATGCCCAGCATTCCCTCCAGATCGCCGAATATTTCGCATGTCACGGTAGCCGGAACCTCCACCGTGGATCCCGCACTGTTTTTTGTGCGCACGGTCAGGCCAAAATCCATTTTTGTATACAGGCGGCTGGGGTCGCCGTACTTGGGTGTGTGGGGCGTGATACTGTTGATTCTCGTTACCGCCACTACGGATGTGCTTCCGTTATACCCCATGGCCTGCACCGCCGCGGCGGCCTTGGCGTTCAGCAGTGTCCTTAGCGACGCGTTCTGGCTGCCGCTCAGGCCGTCGCCGTACACGGTGGCCGTCTTTTTTACAGAGTCGGGATTGGCAAGGTCAAAAGGATCGTCCTTTACATTTAGGTAGCCGTAGCCGGAACCGCCCCAGATGTTTTTGCTGGACTCCGTCTGCCCGCCGTTGGAGGCGGTATAAAAGGTGCCGGTCAGGCTGGAGCCGTTCATGACCACAATGCCCTTTGTTCCGTCCACGGCAGCCTTGCAGTTGGCATTGCCGCTGGGCGTACCCCTGTACACCTGGTCGCTGGTCGTATCGACCACATCGTAAATCGAGCCGGAGCGGCTATGCATGGCCCGCAGCGTATACGTCCTGGCTGCGATGGCCTGTGCCTTCAGCGCCTCCAGATGGGCGCTGTTGCCCATTTCGTAAGGCAGCACGCCATACAGGTAATTCTCCATGTAGATATACGCGATGGTGTACAGCTTGTATCCGCCGCTCACCGCGTCCACCACAAAGCGCAAGTCACCTGGATAGGGGTTGGAGGACATGTTGGATTCAGCGATAAGCAGGCCGTTGGAACCGCTTACGCTGTGGCGGCGCAGCGCAAACTGGCTGCCCATATCGGTGGTGACTCCGTTTCTGGTAATGGAAAGCTTGCCTGTGCTGCTGCTGAAATTGACGGTAATCTTTTCACCGCTGCTAAGCGCCTGGCTGGAACTGCCGTTGACGCTATAGCTGCCGGCAACGGTAATGTTCAGCTTGCTTGGATTGCCAAGGGATGACAGGAACACACGCACCATACCGTTGGTGGAGCTTGACATGGTTACAAGCGGCGCTGATTGCACCTTGACATCAGTGGCGGCGGCAGAGCCCAGCAAGCACAGAAGCAGCGACATCAAAATAAAAAAGCTCAAAGCGCGGAGCTTTCCATTTTTGTTCAAAACGGTCATTCGGTTCATCCTCCCGGAGGCCATCTTCGGTAGGCCAGATTTGGCAGCCTTCGCCCTTCCTCCTGTGTAAACCTCAAAAATTGAAAGAAATAAAAACTTCATACTTTTGTAACTTATTTCATTGTAGCATACAACGCATTCCTTGTCTACATTTCTTTCAAATAAATGCTTGTAAAAAAAGCTTTCGGGCGCATTTTACCGCCGTATGGCTGTAAAAACACCTGTCAATATACCATATGCCGGTGCCGCCGGTACGTACCGGATTGAATATCTGACGCCACAAGGAAAAGCCGGCAGCAACAATAAAGCCCCCGGTCCAGCGGACAGGGGGCTTCCATATGAGATCGTCTTATTCCTGCGCGGGGGCACCCACGGGGCAGACATCGGCGCAAGCGCCGCAATCGATGCACTTGTCGGCATCGATTTCATACTTGCCGTCGCCTTCGGAAATCGCCTGCACGGGGCATTCGGGTTCGCAAGCGCCGCAGCTGATGCATTCATCGGAAATCTTATATGCCATGGTGGATTCACCTCCTTGTATACCGTCAATGGTCAGATGGATACCGTACATGAACCTTGTCTATCATAGCACGCCGCAATGGCAAATGCAAGCCAAATGAAGGGCTGCGGGCAAGAAATCATGCGTTTGTTACGGTTGCTCGCCGTCCTGCGGGCCGATTTGAGGGGCATCCTCCATCAGGTCCGGAAAAGTCAGAAGGTCGTCCGGATTTTCCTGGGCATCCTCCGCCATCAGGGGGAAATCCGCATCCTCCCCTACATCCTCCAAAAATTCACCCGGCAGCTCGCCGTCCTGATTTTCAGCGGCACGCATTGCGTTGTCCACTGCCGCAAGCCATGGCGAAACCGGTGCTTCCTTCTTCTCGCCGACGTTTGCAGCCTGCTGCCTGGGCCGTTCCTGCCGTTCCTTTCTGGGTGGGCGGGCTTCCGGCGCGCTTTCCTCGCCAGACTGTATCTGGGCCGCCTCCGGCGCACCCGGCCCTGTTATGCGCTGCACATCGGCCATGGGGTAATCCTTCAGCTCGCTGGAGTCGCCCTTTTGCACACGCACGCGCACCGTTTCCTTGATAACGTTCACATCCCACACCACACCCCTGCCGTCGGGCACAGTTACTTCCTTGCCTACCTTGGGCATGCGCTTGCGTGTCTGCTCATAATTGTCCTGCTCGTATTTCAGGCAGCACATCAACCGCCCGCACACGCCGGAAATCTTGGTAGGGTTCAGGGACAGGTTCTGTTCCTTTGCCATCTTGATGGATACGGGCTGAAAATCGCCAAGGAAGCTGCCGCAGCATATGGGCCGCCCGCAGGGGCCCAAGCCCCCCAGCATTTTGGCCTCATCCCGGACGCCAATCTGCCTAAGCTCAATTCGCGTTTTGAAAACCGAGGCCAGGTCCTTGACCAGCGAACGGAAATCCACCCTTCCGTTGGCGGTGAAATAAAACAATATCTTCGAGTTGTCGAAGGTATACTCCACACTGACCAGCTTCATATCGAGCTTATGCTCGGCTATCTTGCGCTGGCAGACGGCATAGGCCTCCCGCTCGTTTTTTTCGTTTTCCTGGGCGTGCTGGATATCCTCCGCGGACGCCACGCGAATTACCTGCTTGAGCGGCGCGATGATTTGATCCTCGTCAATTTCCCGCACCCCGGTAACTACCTCACCAAACTCCACGCCCCTGGCCGTTTCCACAATTACATAATCTCCTGCGGACGGCCATAGCGCACCGGGATGGAAAAAATACAGCTTGCCCGCATTTTTGAAGCGGACGCCGATTACAGTTGCCATGCTTTGACTTCCTCCGTTATTTTCAGCAGCAGCTCTTCCAAAACCGCCTGCCAACTTACCTGGCTTGCTTTGCGCCGCCGTGCGGCAAATATAGCGTCCATCACCCTATCAAGTGACTGGATGGAAGCCGTTTCCCCCGCGCGGCGCCACCTGCGCGGAAACCTTTCCAGCGCTTCCGGCCCGCGCTGGCCCAGGCGGACCAGCAACACCTCCCGTACAAGGCTTTCCGCCATGTCCAGGTAGTCATCCGCCTGTTCCTTCTCTTCCCGCATGTTGTTGCTGATGGGAAAAATGTCTTTTGCACTTTCTATGGAAAAAGCCGTTTCCAGCACTTTTGTGCGCAGCTCCCCATATGCCGGGTCGCGCCACAGCTTCAGCGCCGCGCCGATGCTGCCGCCGCTCAGCAGGCATAATTCATCCATCCGCTCCCTGGGCACGCCGCATTTTTGCAAAACGGGCTCCA